>JACKFF010000021.1 GCA_020632595.1 Nitrospiraceae bacterium
TGTTATTCTTATTTCCATCATCCGGACGGACCGGCTTTCTGGATAGTGCCCTGGATTTTGGAAAAGATCTCCTGGGCAAAGCGGCGATCAATTACTCAAATAAATATGAACAAAAATTAACTCGATTGCTCCAATCCCTGCGTCAACCGGCAGTCGGCAATCAACCCTTCATTCAGGGCATCATACCCGGCAACCCCTATGACCCCAATGCGTTCGAGGGTCAAAAGCCCAATGACTCGAACGGCTTCTATGGCACAACCAATCCTCAATATGGCAATCAATGGAACCCGTACGGACAAAATCCCGGATATCCTCAGGGTGCTCAACAGGGTGGCTATGCCGGGCAACCCCTCGGATTGAGCTATCCGACCGATCCCAATTATGGCGGGTATCCCCCTGGCGATCCCAATGCCTATTCGCAGGGGCAAGGCTCCTATGACCCCTATAATCCCATCCAGGGCTATCCCTCCGCTGGAGGCTATGGGCAATATCCGAACCAGACATCTCCCGTGGATCCAAATTATGGCCATAATCCCTATGGTCAATTACACCCATACGATCAGGGACAGGGAGGATACCCGTTAAACGATCCAAATAGAGGAAGTTCCGGCTATCCCTCGACCCCTTATCCCCAGCAAGGAGGACAAAACCCCTCCCATCAATATGGTAGAGCGCGATACTCTGGACAGCCGGATCCACTTTCACCGCAAGGCAGGTATGACCCTTATCAACCACAAGCTCAATCTCCCCAATCACCGGCATATACTCAACCCGCACCCCCTTCATATCCTTCCAACCCGGCTATGGAAGCAACAACTGCCCCGGCCATCGGGCGCGTTGAAGGACTTAGACTTGACGTCGCCCTCGTCAAAAAAACCTTCGTCAACGGAGCCGAAACCCTTACACCAATTCAAGATGGGGATATTCTGAAAGACGGCCGCGGCAATGCAAAGGCCGGGGAGAAATTCAGGATGATGTTCAGGGCAAATACCGATTGTTATGTCTATGTCATTGCCATTGACGGATCCGCCTGGGCGCAGGGAGTCTTTCCCTCGCTTACGTCACCTTTTGCCAATCCCATCAAGCAGGGGCAACAATATGTCATCCCTGACAACAATAATTGGTTCAGCCTGGATCAATTCAAAGGAATTGAAACCGTCTTCTTTGTGGCCTCGCCGGACAAGCGTCAAGATATTGAAGAGATCCTGGCGAGTATTGGAGGGCGGGAACGCCATCCCGCAACCACACCCCAACAGGTTACCGAAGCACCGATCATTCCGGCAGGATTCTATGGACACCAACAAAGCACCACACCGTTTACCCTTGGGCAGAGCAGCGCATCAGACCAGGATTTGATGCCGACCACCTACTTCACCCAAAAAGCCGGCGAGGCCTTACGAGTCACTCGATGGTTCCGACACGAATAGAGTTTTTAATGAAGACACAGACACAATCCACCATCGCCACGATCCTCATCTCAGCCATGCTGGCTTCATGCTCCACTCCCCAAGGAAAAGGTGACTTTTCGCAGAGCATTCCCTGCCAGCCCGGAAGCGCACAATTGACCGAAAGTCCCATGGCCTCGTTTGCGAAACAGGTCATTCTTAATCCGCTGGCTAATATCGGAGGCACGTTGCTGGCAACCGCTGCCGCCAATTACAGCCAACACTATACAGACAACTTAAATACGCTTCTTACCAAACTCGTCACACCGAAAAAGAAAAAGAAGAAGGAGTCTGATCAATATTACGGTGACCAGGGATTCCAGCAGGGACAACCAATCAATCCCTACACGGGCCTTCCCGTTCAGATTGATCCCTATACGGGCCTTCCTATTCAAACCGACCCGAACACCGGCCTGCCGCTCCAGGTTGATCCCAATACCGGACTCCCCATTGGAAACCAAGAAGGGTTTGATCCCGGACAATTTCCTGGAGATTCCAACTCCGGATACGGCGGGGCACCACCGTTCAATGATGGAACACCACAATACGGATTTGATGCAAACTATCCACATGTCCAAGGGCGTGGAGTACCAGGACAGCTTCCCCACGCAAGATTTCCCTCAACCCCTTGTGACCAGGAGGCGAACCCGCAGGCCTTCCAGGCCGGCGATTCGCAAACCCAACTTTCCGGCTACGATCCCAATGTGCCGCAACAAGAATATCCTCAAGATTTGAATGCGCAGGGCTATACGCAAGAAGATCCTTATGCCCAACATTCATACCCGCAAGACTCCTACACGCAGCCAGGACCGGAGACAGGAGTCCAAACCCAGGAGACAGAAACTCCGATCGGATTGGATGTCATCATGGTGAAGAAAGCAATTCGAAACGGAGCTCCCGTGGTCCTCCCGATTCAAGACGGCGACGTTCTCAGAGACGGACGCGGGAATGCGGCGGCAGGCGACAAATTTCGGATCATGTTCAGGCCCAACAGCGATGGGCATGTCTACGTTATCGCCATTGACGGTTCAGGCTGGGCGCAAGGCATCTTTCCGCCGCCAACAGCTCCCTTGGCCAATCCGGTCAAAGCAGGCGAACAATATATAATTCCCGAAGGCAACAACTGGTTTAGCCTTGATCAATTTAAGGGGATTGAAACCATCTTCTTCGTCGTGTCGCAGGACAAGCGTCAGGACATCGAAGAAATCCTCCAAAGCATCACCGGGCACGAACGTCCGGCATCCGAAAGTCCTCACCAGGTGACCAAAGTAGCCATGGTGCCCTATGGGGTGGGAAGAACCCGGCCGAGCGCCAAACCGTTCGGCCTCCCGGAAGGGTCAGGTTCGGATCACGCCATCATTCCCACAAGTTATCTGGCACAACAGGCCGGGCAGGATCTGCGGCTCACTCGCTGGTTCCGCCACGAATAGGGTGCGGTCACCAGGATAAGCATGATGTCATTCCATTAGATAGCTGGCCGGTATACACCTGACCGACAACGCTTCAATGACTCACCCCCTCCCACGACGTCCCTGGCTGCTCATGGGTACCAGCCTTCTCTTCAGCGGTTGTATGGCGCTCCCGTTTTTAATTCCCCCACTCGTAGAATTCGGGGCCAACCTCTTGAGAACAGCGGTTAACAACTACGGGAATGCCCATGAACAGAATATGGAACACCTGCTAGTGGCCCTTCAACAACCGAATAATCCAATGATGTCCCAAGGCATCATTGCTAATCCCTATGGACAACCTGGCGGAGATCAACAAACCGTGTATCCCGGTCAGGGTTACCAGGCTACGCAAGGATATCCCGCTCCTCAGGGATATCCATCCTCTCCAGGCTATCCTCAACAACCGTATGACCCTTATCAAAATCAGCAGCCGCAATACGCCGGGAATGCTCTCCCTCCCAATAACCCCTACCCGGACCAAGAGCAACAAGGAAATCCCTATTCCACCAATCCTGTCTACCCCAACCAACAAGTCTCGGTCCCAGGATATTCCTCCGCTCCACAGAATCAATATCCGCAGCAGAGCCAACAGGCCAATGCCTATCCGAACACTCAGGCTATGTATCCCAATCAGCAGAATCCGTACCCGAATCAGGCGCCCAATTCGAATCAACTACCAGAGACTCCCCAATACCAGACCGCTCAGCCGGAAACAGCACAGACCGGACCCGTGCCGATCAGCCTGGATGTGCTGCTGGTCAAAAAACATATGGTCAATGGGGTACAGTCCTACCTGCCCATTAAGGACGGGGACATTCTTCTGGATGGAAGAGGCAATCCGCAGGCCGGTGATAAATTCCGTGTCATGTTCCGCGCCAATACCGATTGCTTCGTCTATGTGATTGCGGTAGACGGAACGGCCTGGGCTCAAGGCATTTTCCCGACAGCCTCCAGCCCGTTTGCCAATCCGATTAAAGCCGGTCAGCAGTATATTCTGCCGGAAGGAACGAATTGGTTCAGCCTGGATCAGTTCAAAGGTATTGAAACCATCTTCGTGGTGGCCTCCCGCGCACCGCGCCAGGATATCGAACACATTCTGACGACTATTACCGGGCGCGAACGAAGTCCGACTGAAAAACCCCAAGCAGTTAGCGAACCCGCTATCATTCCCAATGGGTATTCCGGTGCACGTCCAGGTTTGTCCCCCTTTGCCTTTCCAGCCGCACAGAACCAGCAACAGGAATTACTTCCCACCACCTACTTTGTCAAAACAGCCGGCGAAGACCTCCGTATCACCCGCTGGTTCCGCCATCAGTAAACAAACGAATGTTTCAATCCACAAGGCACATTCGACATTCTCCAGAAAAATACATCCAGGGACTGTTGAATATTGTAATAATTTTGCCGTTTCATTCGCTTCTGAGTCACTGAGGCTCACCAGAGAAAAATAGTGGAGTGTTCAAAAAGACCGCTCCAGTCCTGTCATGAGGCCTCTCGAAGGAAAGGCCGCAGCCGCTAGGACGAGCGGAGCGTACGGAGAAGTACGTGAGCACGGCCTAGGGGCGAGAACGCCGCTGGCGGTATTTTTCGACACTCCCTATTCACGTCGTAGGCACTATGGATACTGAAATAGGGTCAGGATTACCTAAAAGGGCAACCCCTGACACCAAATCCTTTCCCCGTAGATCCGGTTGGTTTGCTCAAGACTTTATAATCCGTATTTTTTTGCCCTTTGATCGCGTACACGTTCATTCCCTGAAACCCACCATCCCAATTTTCCAAGACGGTAAAAAAAACACTCTGGGATGATGCCCCGATTACTCTTGCAATTGCCGATGTCAATCGATAACTTTCTAGAATATTGTAGATTGATGGTAAAAAACTCTTGAAAAACAAGGGAGACCCGGATAGATACCCAATTAAAATGTGCTATAATCGGGCCCAAAATGACCTTGAGTCAGAAAATTTTCTCACTTAGTCTCTTAAGCTGCGAATTGCCTCAAGGTGTTGTTCAAACTTTCCATGACCATATTGCTGCGTGCGACCATCTCCAATGGCTTTCTTGTCTACAACGGCTAATGATAGAAAGCGATCAAGGTCTCTCGCTTCCGGGTTGTCCTACGATAAATTCCCTCTCTTCCCTCAGTTCTGCATACCCCCATATAGTACAATTCACGATGGAACCCAGATCAAGCAGGGGGACCATCTCCCCCTGTGTCAACGCAGAATAACCTTCCCCATTGATCATTCCTTCTTAAGTTTTTTCCTCAATGGGATATTTTATATGGGCAGTTTCAGTTTCATAATCTTTATAAACGGGAGCGTCAGTGATGAGAATCTTGTTAGCTGGAATGGTCGCGATGTTCTTGATGTTCCCCCTGCATGCAGCAGCGGGCTTCACATTCGATCAGGTGGTTCAGAAAGCGAAAAACTTAGCGGATAAACCCTATGAGGCCCCTCAACTTGTCCCAAAAATTATGCGGGAAATTTCGTATGAGGCGTATAAAGGGATCCGGTTTAATCCTGACCACAGTCTGTGGAAAGAGAGCCAATCGAATTTTCAAGTCATGTTTCTTACTCCGGGGTTGCATTACACCCACCCGGTGACTCTCAACGTCATCGACGCCGAAGGTCTGCGCCCGCTGGTTTTTAAGAAAACCGACTTTCTGTTTGCCGACCCCGAAATAGAAAAACGGGTGCCGGCCGACGTAGGGTTTGCCGGATTCAAGCTGACCTTTCCCTTGAAAAACAAAAATGAGCAAAATCAGTTTTTGGTCTTTGCGGGGGCGAGTTATTTTCGGGGGGTCGGAAAGGAAAACGTGTTCGGGTTAGCAGGACGAGGCCTGGCGATTGATACGGGACTCCCCAGCGGGGAAGTATTTCCTTCATTCACGGAATTCTGGTTGGTACGTCCGTCTCCGGATGCCAAAGAAATGGTGGTCTATGGGTTACTGGACAGCATCAGTCTCACTGGAGCGTATCAATTTACTATTATTCCCGGGAGCCAGACAAAGATGAAGGTACGCACCAAACTCTTCCCGAGAAAACCCATTCAATTATTGGGCGTTGCCCCACTGACCAGTATGTTCTTTTATGGAGAGAATACCCCACGACCGGTTGGAGAATGGCGCCGGGAAGTCCATGATTCGGACGGATTGCAGATTCATGATGGCCTCACCCGTGAGTGGTTGTGGCGTCCCTTGATGAATCCTGCCAATCTGGAAATGGATTTTTTCAGCACGGACAATGTCCAAGGATTCGGTTTATTGCAACGCGAAGACAAATTTTCTGGCTACGAAGATTTAGGGGCGCATTATGAACAACGTCCAAGCGCCTGGGTTGAACCACAGGGTGACTGGGGACAAGGAAAAGTGGTGCTCGTCCAACTGCCTACTCCCAATGAAACGCATGACAATATCGTCGCGTTTTGGACACCCGTAGCGCCCGTGACCCGCGAGACCCCCTTAGAAATGTCCTATGATGTGAATTTTGGGAAGGCCACCCTCTCACAAAATCCGTTAGGAACCGTGGTCAATACCTTTATCGGAGACGGCAATCGTATCGGGGGAGGAAATGTTCCCCAGGCGTATCGAATCATTATCGATTTTGCTGGTGGTCCGCTGAGTAAAATGCCGCCTGATGCTCCCATCAGCGGCCAGGTCACGGTGCTGGACAATAGCGACATCCTGGAGCATTTTGTGGAATATCATGAACAGATACAAGGATGGCGATTGTCCATCCTGGCCAAACCTCAGGACAAAAAGCCGCTTCATTTGCGGGCATTTCTCAAAACAGATTCGGCCACCTTAACGGAAACCTGGACGTACCGACTGCCAATGAACAACCACATTCTGGCACAAGAAAAAGAATAATGGCCCGATCGATTGCCGAACATACTCTCTCACGAGCCTGTGATTACCTGTCGGCAATGGGAGTAGAATTAACCCGCGAGGTCACGCTGCGGGCTCTTACCCTGGTTGAGGCCGGACTGGCTTCACAAGAGGAAGATCCACTGCAATTTGTTATGACAAGGATCCATGACCACTTTGCCCTGCAGAATCCTCCTCTTCCGACCACCGCTCCACCGATCACACGCGGAAGCATGAGTTTTAAACCATGAAAATTCGTGAAGCCACAATCGCGGAAGCCCGGCATTCGCTCACCACCCCCAGACGAATCAGCTGGAGAATTGCCGCAGGACTCCGGCGTGCCCTGCTGACCATATTAGTCCTCATTCAATCATTAGTGGCCGCTTCGTATATGACGGCCATTCTTCCCTATCATGGGGGGAATTTCCTGGAGATGGCGATTATTACCCTGTTTTTTGTGCTATTCGTCTGGATTTCCGTTGGATTTTGGATTGGGATTTTCGGATTTGTCCTCCGGTGTTTCGGCGGTGACCGATTTTCCCCACTGGGACGCCATACCGCTGCAGAGTTAAGCACTCAACCCCTAGCACGGACAGCCGTGGTCATGCCGATCTACCACGAACCCATTCAGCGGACGTTCGGCGGGATCCGCGCAATGTATCGCTCATTGGAACAGACCGGACAAATTGACCATTTTGATTTTTTCATTCTTTCCGACAGCCGCAATCCGGATGTGTGGTTGGCTGAACAAGCCGCCTGGCATCGGTTATGTACCGAATTGGGAGCGGGCGGACATCTGTTTTATCGGCGCCGGTCTCTGAACCAACATTATAAAAGTGGCAATATTGCCGACTTTCTTCGACGCTGGGGTTCCGGCTATGAGTATATGATCGTCCTTGATGCAGACAGTCTCATGGGTGGATCCACCCTGGTCACGATGGTGCAACTCATGCAGGCTGAACCTCAAACAGGCATTCTGCAAACCAGCCCCACCTTAATCAATGCCCGTTCAATGTTTGCACGGGTCCAGCAATTCGCCAATCATATCTATGGCCCATTGTTTACGACAGGCCTTGCCTCCCTGCAGCTTGGGGAAGCAGTCTACTGGGGCCATAACGCCATTCTTCGCACCCAGGCGTTTATGAAACATGCGGGCCTGAAGCGGCTTCCCGGACCGGGACTTTTTCATGGCCCTATTCTCAGTCACGATTTTGTGGAAGCGTCATTTATGGGACGGGGAGGGTATGAAGTCTGGCTCGAACCGGAACTCTCTCACAGTTATGAAGAATCTCCTCCCACCCTTGTGGATGACCTGCAACGCGATAAACGCTGGGCCAAAGGTAATTTACAGCACATCTGGCTCATGCTGTTTGAACCCGGCTTGCGGCCTGCGCATCGCATGGCCTTTTTGAACGGGATTATGTCCTACCTGGCCTCCCCGTTGTGGTTGATCTTTTTGGTGTTAACCACGATCGAAGCCGCACGTCTGGTTCTGTATCCCATCAATTACTTCCCGGAACCTCATAGCCTGTTCCCCCATTGGCCTGAATGGAATCCTGAATGGGCCATCATTCTGGCCAGCAGCACATTGTTTCTGCTGTTTCTTCCAAAATTTCTGTCCGTGATCGATGTCATCCGGTGCCGCCGGGGCAGACAGCACGGAGGCATCATTCGACTGTTGATCAGTGTCTTCCTGGAAATTGTCGTATCTACTCTTCTGGCGCCCATTCGCATGTTGGCCCATAGCCGTTTTGTGTTGGAAGCGCTGCTTAACACCTCGTTGCGATGGGCCGGCCAGAATCGGACAGATGAAACCGGCTGGTCCGCCGCCATTTTAAATCAGGCCCCGGGGACGCTGATTGCCGGAGCCTGGGCCGCATTTGCTTTCTGGCTTGATCAGATGTTTTTTTTCTGGTCCCTTCCGGTCGCAGGACCACTTGTCTTTGCCGCGCCCACCTCCGTCTTTCTCAGTCGGGTGGGACCAGGTGACCGACTGAAGCGCTGGGGATTTTTGCAAGTTCCCGAGGAACGTCATGGCTCGCCATTGCTGGATGATGTCTATGCCAGGACCTATCCTCAACTAGAAACCTACACTGAACGATCTTCTCCCGCTATACAGGCTATTTTGGATCCCGTGCTAAACCAGGTCCATCAAGCCATGGCTCATGCGCATCGAGGTGGCAAAAAACAGGAAATGATCCTCGCGCTCCGCAAACGGTGCTTTCAACATGGTCCACACTCCCTCACACAAAAAGAACTCTGTCACCTGGTACGGGACCGGGCCAGTTTGCAATGGCTGCATGAACAGGCCTGGCAGGCTCCACCTGATTCCTACTGGGGCAAAGCCCTTCAGCATCACTTTCAACACTAAACAGATTTGACCGGGACCTCCCCACCTCTGGACTATTCACCACCAGGGCATCGGCCTACATCAGCAATGCGTTGATCCACCACTCACCATTTCCGGCTAGTTTCAATTTCTTTTCTCTTTCGTCTCTCCATTGCATGGCCAAAATTCCGCCTCAGCGCATCAGACTGGATTGCCCTACTCTTTTCCGATAAGATCCCCCCATTCCCTTACAACCGGGCGCAAGGAATGACTACTGTGATGAGCGTTCATCAGAGGTGAACCATTTCCTTGTTTCTTTCGACAAATAGACAAACGCACAGCGACATTTACTCATTCATGTCACGGAAGGAACCATCATGCGATTTCCTCGAATCCTACGATCTACAGTCCTAATGATAGGCCTCGCGACAATGCTATTCTGCTACACGAGTGTGCAGGCTCATGATTCCCTGAACCACCAAACGATCCAACTAGAAAAGCCGGTCTACTTTACGACGGTTATTGGAGACCAGGCTCTCCTCCAGCCCGGAAGCTATGAGATCCTTCCCTTGGCTGACAGCCTGCAAGTGAGTTCCCAAGATGCAAATTCACCCATCCAATTGGCCATCACCTTGGACACACATGATCAGGACTTGCGTGATCCCGTGGCCGTCTCTGTTCCCGGCATACCGGAGGGAGATTCCGCTGACCGCCATGTGCTGGCACTGTTCCTACCAGGCGGGCTTGCCTATGAAGCTGAAGGCACGTATAGCGGCATTCGCTCCCGCGCAGTTGATCCGCAATCCTTGATCACGGATCCCATGAAAATTTATCTGGAGAAACCGGTACATTTTATGAGTCCTGCTGGAAACGGCTTTGAGGTGCCGATTGGAACCTACACCGTGGAGAATGCGGGAGAAGGGATTCGGTTAATGACTCCTGAAAAAGAGGAGGGCCTACTTTTGGAAGCCCAACAAGACACAAATGATGGAGCTCTCGAGACCTCGGTCGCTCTGTCTTTACCGGGTGATGCCGAAGAAGAAGCCGATCTGCATTATATTGTCCTGATGGCGCCTACCGGAGAAAGCTTACAGGCCTTCGGGACCTATAGCGGCATTCAACAACGGGGACTCTTTCAAAATATTGCCAAAGGGGCGAAGGGAACCGTAAACCGCGCGAAAAGCACCGTGAATCGGGTTGGGCAGGGAGCGAAGCGTGCAACTCAGCAAATCGGGAAAGGCATCCAACAAACCGGACAGAACGCAGGCCAGTTCGCTCAAAAAACGGCATTGGAAGCCAAGAAAAAGGCTGAATGGCTGGCCAGACAAGCCGCGCAAGGGGCCCTGATCGCCGCCAAAGCAGGATGCAAGGCCGGCCTTACAGCTACACGCATTGCGGCCGAAGTTCAAGCCAAAATTTTAGGGCCAATAATGGGAGCATTGGCCAAGGCCCTGCAGATGGATAAAGCGCAAGCAGCCCTTCGACAAGCCATCAACACCATCAAACAACAACAGGGACCGGCCATTCAACAGGCCATTACCGCCGGATTGAGACTCACTGATCCCCAGAATGCCAAAGCGGTCAACCAGATGATGGATCCAAACCGGATGTGCGAAAAACCTGCGGCCACAGTCCAAGACACATTTCAGAAGATGGTGGGAGCTCCGTTACGAGCGGCATTGAACGAATCGCAAAACGCGAATAGTTCCGGTATCCGCTCTCGAGGATCCGTGGCCTCAGCCAACATCGGCATCGGGGGAAATTTGGCAAAAATCGGAGGAGGCGAATTGGGTGTCAGTTATGCATTTGATTTTGTGAACCAGCCCCATTGGTACCTGGATCTGGCGGCCATGGTCAAAACCAATATCGGTGGTGGCGGAGGAGTTTCAATTGGCATCTTTCCACGAGTCAATCCGGATACTGTCGGGGGATGGTTCCTTGGCGCCGGAGTGGGTTTTCCTTTCCCTCATCCCAAGCTGGCAAAAGTCATGGATGCGGGCCTGGATGTCTTTTTTGATTTCCCGCTTCGATTCGAAGCGCCCTTCAAGCCGAAATGGGATTTAACCTCAGCCAAATTCTTTTTGGACCACTTCCAGGGATTTGCCATCAGCCTTGGGGCGGGAAAGAGCGCTTCGCCTGTCGATATTGCACTTAAAGGCGGGGTCGGCATCCGTTTGACAAAGCCTTGAGAGTTCCGGCCTTTGGGCCCAAAAATATCGGGGATGAGCGATTTCGTGTCTCAAGAAACCTTACCAACGGGGAGCCAAAAGGCTCCTCGGTTTTTTTGTCGAAATTTCATTGTTGCTCAATGGAAATCGGGAAAATGCTTCGATTCGGAATTACACTTTTCATCAATTATCGTGTGCAGCATGTTCAAAAGGGAATCTTCGGCATGCCATGCAAGCCACCTACATATTTCTCAACATGCTTTTCTCCACACAACCTCAAAAGCGTCTATGATACAAATAATTCAGGAACCGCCTACCTTTCGCGATATCAAACCTTCGATGCTCGAGACCCATGCTCTCAACCGGGGACAGCCCCTCGTAGCCATAATGTCACTATGCCGACCGGCATATCACGCCAATTCTACGCTGAGGAAACAGTTGACAGACCTGTAAAATCAGACGAGAATCGCGGCATAATTATTGGCCCATTAGGAGAGCGATTTACCGGTCAGCAAACTATGTTTCATGAAAATAGGAGGGAAAACACGATGAGTAGCACTAAAGAGCTATTAGATGAGGCAATGAAACTAAAACCAGAGGAACGGTTTATCTTAGTTGAGGGCTTGATAAAGAGCCTGGATGAACCAGACAAGAAGCTGGATGAAATCTGGGCTGAGGAATCAGAAAACAGGCTCAAAGCCTATCGGGAAGGAAAACTGGAAGGTATTCCAATGCAGGAAATATTTAACGAAGAATGATGCGCGTTATCTTCACCAGAATTGCCAGACAGGAATTGATAGATGGTATCCGTTACTATGAACTCGAATATTCAGGTCTTGGAAGCAAGTTTAAGGAGGAAGTAAGAAAGGCTGTATTACGAATTGTCGCGTTTCCTCACGCATGGTCCACAGAGCGTGGAGATGTAAGAAAATGTCTCCTTCACAAGTTCCCCTACAAATTGATGTACTCTATAGAAACCGATCATATTCTTGTCATCGCCGTAGCCCACCAACACCGAAAACCAGACTACTGGGTTGATAGGAATGAAACATAACGAGATGCTCTTACCGCAGCATGGGTACTGAGGGTCCGATTTGAATTTCATGAGGGGACCCCCTTTGGTTGGAAATGGCTCCCTACTGATTTTCGAGTAGATTTCAGTGCTGCTCAAAGACGATCGGAAAATGTTCGACTCAGAATTACACTTTCCCTCAAGCATCGTGAACAGGGCTCTACATTCAAAAGGGTATCTTCAGCATGCCAAGCAAGCCACGTACATATTTTCCAGCCTGCCTTTTCTCCACACGTCCTTAAAAGCGGCTATGGTATAAGAAATTTCAGAAACTGCCTGACCATCGCGATATCAAACCTTCAATGATCTATACCCATGTTCTCAACTGAGGGCTGGGGGGTTAACAGTCCGCTGTGATGAACCATTCAAGGAGAGGGTGTTAGACCGATCCGAAATAGATCCCGTCATAAATGGACCGTGGTCGCAGTTAATTGAACAGAAAATGCTTTTGCCGTATTCTTCAAAAAAATCGAATGCGGGTTATCCAGACAGAAATTGGTAGATCCGGCTCTTATGCGGATCCGCTTAAACATTGTTAGAGCCTTCCAGCAGCCATGGGAAAAAAGCTAGGCCGAAACGAACCGTGTTGGTGCGGATCCGGTTTGAAATTCAAACATTGCCATCTGAACAGACCCGATCAGAAACCCGCCCCCCCTTGGGAAACGGAGAAGGCCCTGCGTGGCGCCTTCTCAAAGAAGGTATGTTCTGTTCCTAAAGAATGGACGGAGGAATGCGTCGGCGCGCCAATTCGTGCGCACACGGTTCCGAAGTCCGGCAGCTTGAAACAGATTGCTCGCAACGGGCACGTCTATGGTTATACCCCCTCGCTTCAGAAGCTCACAAAATACAAGGGGAAAGTCCCGCCGGAACTCCTTGGGATCAATAGTGCTTCGACGTTCACAGGGTTCTGTAGCAAACACGATACTCAGCTATTCGCTCCTCTGGAAACTGAAGATTTTCGCTCAACATTTCAGCAGTGCTTTCTGCTCGGATACCGCGCATTCGCTCGTGAGGTTTACACAAAAAAAGCAAGTGCAGTCCTCTCTCCTGAGCGACGTAGGGCTGATAAGGGCAAGTCGGAAAATGCTCAGTTTCAAATTCAATTAATCAATTCTGGGTATGAAATCGGATTGGCAGGTGGCCTTCAAGACAATGCTCGGCATCTAGAGGAGATGCAGAAGTGCCTTATTTCCAATGAATTCGACTCGGTTCGCGCATACGTAATCCAACTGGCAGAACCACCCCCCGTGATGTGTTCCGGTGGCATCTTTCCGGAACGCACGTTCGACGGTAACCGGTTGCACGACCTCAGCGATCCAACCGAGAAATGCGACCTCATGACGATTTCAAGTTTTTGGGACGGGACGTTTGGATATGTTGTTCTGTCGTGGCTCCCAGGGAGCGATAGTGCCTGCATTCCTTTTGTTAAAAGTCTCGAAACAATCTCTGGGGAAGACTTGTCGGCTGCCTTGCTTCGCCTGTTCTTCGAATATTTAGAGAACATATTTATGCAGCCAGAATGGTGGGAGCGGCTCACCGAAGAACAGCAAGAATACTTGAACCGTAGAATGTGGAGCTTAGTCGGGCATTGGGAAGGCACTCACGAGTGCGGGAATATCAGTGATGATGGAGTCTGTTTCAAGGCATGGCCAGTGCTCTCGCGACAGCGAATCGGAGACTACGGCTCTAAAAAAGCAATGCAGCCGACTGGCGAACACCCCAGCGGCTGATTACCAGGGTTTGCCAATATGTGAACTTACCATCAGGGAAAAACAGCGTACCTTAATTCGTTCGCAATCACATGGAGATCTCAAAATGACAAGGATCACTGCCACGGAAGCTCGAAAGCAGCTCTACACCCTGGCCGATTCACATGAACCGATTCAAATTGCAGGCAAACGCCACTCCGCTGTTCTCGTGTCGGGAGAGGACTGGCGAGCCATCCAGGAGACGCTGTATCTCACGTCGACCCCCGTCCTGCGTGAATCGATAGTCAAGGGAATAAAGACGCCGGTTGACAAGTGCAACACGAAACTCGATTGGTGAGTTGGACGCTTGTCTACACCCATCAGGCCAGAGCGACGCGAAGAAGGTCTCGCGGTCTGGGCTTAACCCCAAAGCACAAAGTTTCTCGAGATCTTGTCCAAAGATCCCTACCAAACGCCACAGCCCTATGAGAAGCTCTTGGGTGATTATGCGGGAGCGAGGTTCCGAAGAATCAATACTCAGCATCGTCTCGTCTGCCAAGTTCTCGACGACATTAAGACCGTCAAAATTATCCGTATGTGGACACACGCTTGCATAAGGCAGGAGAACCCCCCGCTTTAGAGAATCGCTGCATCTGACCGACGGACCTTGGACGATTTCCGAGGTTCGTCGCTCTCAAGCTTCCGCCGTTATGCAGAACCGATTCGCACCTCATCTGCCCGGGTGTGGGAATGTGGGTCCGACTCGAATTTTCACGAAAAATTTTATTTTGGGAATCAATTGATTCCATCCACGACTATTTCGGACGCCTGCAGCCGACTCGATAAGGTGGATCTTGCGTTTATTGCTGATTCGGAGTACCGTCCTCCAGCACCATGGATGAAGGGCTTCTGTTTCTAGTTGGAGGTCCGAATGCCGGCCGAATTAATCCTTCTCCTCATACGTCCCTTCTATCCCTTCCGGCGTTATCGTCACGGGTTTGATCCTCCTAAACGACCAACTCTATTTTCATTTCTTCCCACGACATTCGATTACAAGCAATTTCCTTCCGTTCGCCCTTCCTCTTTCCTCACCCTTTCCTTTTTTGCAGAACAACCCGGCGGGATTGAACCTTCCAGCAATCGGTTTCGACAGACCCTCACCCTGCACTCAAGTGGGGTAAGATCCCAAATTCGCATGTCGAGCCCGTATCAATGGCTTTTAACCTTTTTGTGAGGGAATGCATCATGAATCACCGGATGAACATGACAATTGGATTGGGCAGTTCGATTCTGCTCGTAACCTTCTGGAGCGGGGCATTTGCGTATGTGGGCAGCGACCCCGTCATCACGCCGCAGAGTTGTAATTTTACGACCGTGACAGCCGAATTCGGCCCTGATGGCAGTATCCGGTATAACCTCATGGGCAATTGCAACGGCACACCAATCACCGGACAGATGGCCTATGGGACAAATCAGCAGATGGCGGAAAAGTTTTATTATCGAGGGGCGCAAATCAGTACCAAAGCCACCTGTCCGGCGGACCCTTGGATTTCCGGAGCCGCGTGTGAGGATCAGCAAGTCTCCGCAAAAGGCGCGGATCCCGGCTCCCTCCTTTACCAAAGCGCACCATTATCCCTGCGCGTGGGAGGAGCCGCACAACTGTTTCAGCGCGCACATGCCAACGCGGCCCATCCGAAACCACCCGGTCCACCGGTGAATACGAAAGCAATCATGCGAGCTGGGTTTAACACGGTTAAGAAAGCCACTGTCTCCTGGCTAGGCCCCGATCAACAGGGCACCTACGGTCCCTACTTGGACTTCATTGTGGAGGCCAGACCACAACATGCAGAAGGGGCTGCTTGGACAAAAATTGGCGGTATAAAACGCCACGCTGCTCCGAACTACCAGTTGGTTGTCCAGTTTCCACCTGCCCCTCAGGGAACGGCTGGCTGGGAATTGCGGACATGCTCCACCACGGTATTCACACGTACATGCACAGGCCCCATTATTCCCGAGGGGGCCTCTTTCGCCGATCGTATCGATCGGCTTCCCTCTGGATCGCAACCGGGTACGCTACCGACGGGGAAAAATGCCATCGATTCACAACAGTTGCCAGCCAAAGCCTTTTCTGCACCCATCCAAAGTAGTCCTTCGGCGGCAGGAAAGGCCGCCCTGAATCCGCAGCCGTTACCACCCAAGGCCCTGAGTGTACAACCCATAACGCCCAAGTCCTCTAGGTTCGGATCGATTATGCTGCGTGGCATTCCCGAAGGGGAGACTCCACCTGCTGAAGGTTCACCTGCAGACACCACACCGGCTGAGGTGCCACCTGCAGATGAGAAGCCTGCACCCTGACCCCAACACGGGACGCACCTTCTTCTGCCGTGTGAAGTCAGTGAGTCGCGCCCCCTCTGGCCTCTCTCATCGTCTGGTCCTGTCGGGGGTATTAGCCCTGACAGGATCAGCGCTTTTCATCACGGCCTATCCCCCATGGGACCACGGATTAGTGACGGGCTGGCTTGCCTTAGTGCCGCTCATTGCCGCTGTGGCCGGTGCCCCGCCGATGCGGGCCGGGATTTTCGGATGGCTTTTCGGGTTAGCGGCATACCTCGGAGTCTTCAGCTGGCTCTTCGCCGTGCCGGGATTTTACTGGTACCACTTCCTCCTCCTGGACGCCTACCTCGCACTCTACCCGGCTCTGTGGTCTATCCTTGTTGCCCAATTCGTAGACCGTTCAGTCCTGACACAACTGGGATTGGCATCCGCATGGGTATTGATGGATTACGTTCGTGCGCATGCTGGATTTCTGGCGTTACCCTGGATCACGCTGGCACAGTCACAAATCGATAATACCCCACTCCTCCAGGTAGCGCCTCTGTTCGGGGAACCGGCCGTAACCTTTCTCGTGGTCCTCGGCAACCTGGCTATCTGGAATCTCATGAATGGCTGGCGCATACCAGGTGCTTGGGTTTGCGTATTGCCGGTCCTTGGCACTATCACTTTTGGCGCATACCTGCCGTCACATTCCGGTACCGTTCATGCACCAACCATCAAAGTCGCTGCTCTGGGAACAGACTTTCCAGCCCACGCATCTCCAACACCTGACCTAAAGGCACGGCTGGATGGCCGGATAGAATTTTTCCAGAAGAATCTTCCATCCGGTGTCGAAATCGTCGCCTGGCCCGAATCCGCCCTCGTTAATCCCAAACAGTTCCCGATTCAGGTCGACAACCTGCAACGCCTAGTCAAGCACAAGGGAGTCACACTGGTGGCTGGCGTCGCTGAAACCACGAAATTTGACCACAGCGTAAAGGAAACTTCACCAGACGACCAAAATAAGTTACGTAGCGGTGCCTGGCTCATCACCACGGACAGTGTCGTTCCCCAGCAATATGAAAAAACGCTCCTAGTTCCCTTCGCCGAAACGATGCCGCTGAAGGACTGGGTCACCTGGCCGGTCTGGCTGATCCCGCCTATACCGGAAGTCATTCGCGGCCCGGCACCTCGCAGCTTCCCGGTGCCGGGGAAAGTGCGTGTGGGAATTATGATCTGCTGGGAATCTCTCTTCGCGGAACATGCCAAGACACTCGTGAACGACGGAGCAACCCTGCTGCTGATGCTGGCCAATGAAGGCTGGTTTGCGGACTCCGCTGGCGCCCAGCACAATCTTACCGCCCGCATGCGTGCAGCCGAAACCCAGCGTTCAGTCCTCGTCTCCAGCAATATGGGACCTCCTCTCGTAATCGACCCCTTCGGCCGTGTGGCGTCCAGTCGCTCGTCCAACTCGGGCATGCGCTGGGCAACGGCAACCATTCCACTTGTGACTGATCGAACTCCATACACCCGAATGGGCGACATATTCGTCCTGGGTTGCGGCCTATTCCTCCTGGCACTGGGCGTTACCGGGCGATTTCGACTCCACAAGATGCCTGATGGACAGAGATGACAGGGGTTATTGCGGTTATTATTGATTCGGAGTACCTTTCTCCAGCTAACCCTATGAAGGGACTTATGGTCCAAGGGATGCTTTGATATGCTAGTGGCATTATTGACTCCTCCCTTCTGTCTCTTCACTCCCTTCGAGCAGGATCGCCACGGGGGTGATCCTCGGAATTTACCAACTTTAATCTCCCTCCCTCACTTCAGCCTGGCGAGCTATGTTCTTTTGCTCCCTATTCAAAAATTTTCCAGTTCTCATGTCTTGCATATCGGCTTAGGGACTTTGAACCGTTTGAAAATCCCTTCCGACTCACCACCAGACAGTCAGGATCTCCTGAATTTCCAGAAATAAGATTCAGAAAGGAAAGGCAAAGATGAACTCCCGATCGTCTCGTTCCTTACCTGCTCCCAAAAGAGAACAGGCGAAAGCATGCCCCTACTGGAACCCTTACCGTCACGGGTGTGATCCCCCGCTTTCCCGAACAAATGCGCCCCACCTTTTCCCCTTACTCACCGCCCTTATTGTCACGACCCTTCTCAATTTTGCGTTTCTTTCCTTTTCGGCCTTTTCATCCGGCGCGGCCGCAGAACCGGACACGTCAACGCTGGCCACCAATAAGCTGATTCCTCTGTTGATTCAATTGAACCAAGCTCTGCATTTTGCTGCCCCCGATGGGCAAAGCGTCTCCGTCTTGCCGGGCATGTATCTCGTCGAACCCAGCATTCTGAAGGAACCCCAACTGATTCTTTGGCACGAACACGGGACAATCACGCTCCAAGCCACTCAAACCACACACGACCAGCCGGTGAGGGCTCCTGAAGCGTATCTGATCCAGGAGAATGACCACGAAGACATGCATCATGTGGTCGTATTTCTACCTGATGGCAACGCTCTTGAGGCCACCGGGTCCATCAGCGCCATTCAGACCAGAGGAAACTTCCGTGTCACTAAGCATTACCAACTCGATACAGCCACGGGAGTCATCCGGTTTGGCGACGGGCAACAGGGCCGCCGGCTTCCGACAGGTCAATCAAATGTTCCCACACAGTATCGAGAAGGATCGGATCATCAGGGCAGTGAATTAAGCATGATTGAGCTGCAATCATTAATATCTCAGCGCCAGATGGCTGTACAGCTAACGACATCACTCCTCAACAAACTACATGGGCAATTTCAATTGGAAGAAGCCACCGATCGGCCCGGGGATGACTATGCCCGGCACATAGAAGAGAGTCCCGAATCCTGCCGGACGCGCTGCGCAGGCGATGGCAATTGTCAGGCCTTCACCTTCGTGAAGCCCAACCCGGGTTCCACTCAGGGACAATGTTTTTTGAAGCGCTCGGAGCCGAATCCGGTAGCGCATCTTTGCTGCATATCCGGAACTCGGAGTTCCAACGAACAAAAGATCATCCGAAATATCGGGCGCTAAGTTATCGAAAGGCTACCGGTCGTTTCTCATGACGACGGTAAGAGCGAACGGGATGAGGCAACTATCATGAAACGCAGACAAGTCAACGCCATTCCTTTCATGCTTGCCCTTTTTCTCATGGCCGGTACCGTGCCGGCATTGTCTCAATCGCCGGATTCGCTCAACTCTTCCAAAGGAATACCCTTCCTCCAACTGGGCAGTTCGCTTCTGTTCCTCAACAGCGATCATTTGTCTTTGCACATTCCATCCGGGGCCTATGCGATTACGACGAAATCCCCAGACACCCTTCAACTCACTTCCGCTTCAACAGGGGAAGCGCAGACTCTTCATGCCACGCCCATGACCCACACAGAACCCGTGACTGCCCCCTACCCGTTTCTCATTGAAGATGCCAAGGAGCAGGGACATGTGCACCTGATTCTCCTGCTTCCCCATGGCCAGGGATTAGATGCAGAAGGTCGCCTAGAGCACACTCAAAGCCGGGGGATCAGGGACACGAAAAAATTTACTTTTACTCCAACACGGCAATATACCGGGGTGATTATGCAGCAAGGTCGAGTAACCACGGATACCGATTTCAATGAACAGGAGTCCGTTGCTTCATCGGACGCGTCCGGACCTTATTCACGCGTCGTCCCTTCCCAGGGACAGGTAACGCTGGAACAGGGACGTCTCCAACTCGATGAAGAGGCTCGCCAAACCTTGCTCCGGAGGTGCCGGTTGTGTGCAGGAACACAATAGAAGGAGAACCATCACATTCACAGACGGTAGGAGATGAATATGTCATATCGTGAAATGGGCATTCGAAGGAGAATTTGCGGGCTTGTGCTTGGAGGAGTTCTTGGACTTCTCCCCGTTTCAACCAACGCTGAACAACCCTCAATAACACCGTCAGATCCCGCCTTTCAGCAGGCCGTGGAAGAAATGATGGAACAGTACATTCGTACTCATCCCGAGGTCATTGAACAAACTCTACAAACCTTACAAACCAAGCGCGAAGCCGAGGAACGGGAACGGGTCCGCAACCTGATCACGACCAAACAGGACGATCTGCTGAACGACCCAAATTCTCCAGTGAGCGGCAATCTCAACGGGGATATCTCCATCGTAGAGTTCTTCGACTACCGGTGCGGGTACTGCAAGCGCGTGGCCGGAGCGGTGACCCAGCTTCAAATGGATGATCCAAAGGTGCGGGTAATCTACAAAGATTTTCCCATTCTGGGAGAAGCCTCAGTATTCGCTGCGAGCGCGGCCTTAGCCTCAAAAGCCCAAGGCAAACATGAGGCCTTTCATGAAGCGCTGCTGGCCTCTCAGCATGACCTGACTCAGGAGAACATCTTCACGATTGCGGCAGCGGTCGGATTGGACACTGAACGGCTTACCGCAGATATGCAGGCCCCAACCATCCAGGCGACCATCGACCGCAATCGGAAGCTCGCCAAAGAGTTGGGTATCAACGGCACCCCGGGTTTCATCATCGGGACAGAACTGATACCGGGTGCACTGGATCTGAAAGATCTCAAAAGTCTGGTCAGACAGGTTCGTGATGAAAAGCGATAGGAGATCCAAGACAACCGGCAGCACGTTCCTCAGAAAGATAAGAACCGTGCTGCAGAAAGAACAATCAAATAGATTTCAATAAACCCATCACCGAAATTTTCAAAGGAGGGCAATCATGACACCTGTTACCCAAACGCATATGTGGATGAGAGGTCGCATGGTTCTGGGTGTGTGTGCCGGGCTGATCCTGGTACTGACGTGGGTTGAGGTAAGCCTGGCTAAACCCAAAGGGACCATTTACAAACAATGCGCCTGCATTTGTCAGGCCCCTGGAGACATCATTGGCGTGATCACGGATATTTCAAACACTGGTGGGTTTTCCTGTGGAGCCTATAACGGGAAAACCTGCAACTATTCAGATCCCGCCACCGGTGGCGTAAGAAGTGGCACGACGAAATATTGCGGTCCCTATAAGCCGGGCGGAACCGTCATTTTTAAAACGCCCCTTAGCGGAATCACAGGTTCCGTATTAAGCCGAGGCATCGAAGGCGAACAGCCGGAGGAATTAGACATCGAAATCACCGTGCCGGCTGAATGAGATTTTTTAAGGACTGAAAGAGGAGAGTGTCCACACAGCCACCGTTTTGGGAGGAGGAGGCCGGATGCAAAAGTGTCATGCGCCGGATTGCGGTAGGTTCGAAGCCTGCATCGGAGAATTCTCCACGGTCATTCATCCCGATGCGACGCAAACCAAAGGGTGGGAAAAATTCAAGGTGTTTGATCTGAGCGACTGAAGCGATGCGATTCAGACCACCAGCAGATTTTTTGTGGGGATCTATAAGGATTCGTCGGGGGTTACGCTGCTCACTTTTCGTCGAGATGGCGCACCAACGATGAGTGAGAAGTTCCAGTTGGTCGCCCTTGGATTGGGATTACCGGTAATTCTACAGCAAATGACGGAGTGCGAATGAAGAAGGAGCGACTCATGGGACGGTCAGCAATATGGGGTACCACCACGATGAAAACAGTCTTCACGGTTTTGATCATAGGATTGCTGGTGGTCTTCGGTGGAAGACATGTCAGTACGGCAGAGGAAATGGCGCCCAGCGAGCAGCCTGGTGTCAGTTCTCCAGAAAATGGACCATCGGCACAGAAACCGGATGAGCAACCGGAAGGAGAAATCCATGAGCGGGGACTGACGAAAGGCACCTTACAGAAAATGCCACGGGGAACAAAGGTCAAACCGCCACCAAACCAGCCGGGGGGAAATCTTCCGACTAATTTATGTCATCAGGAAACCCACATGATGACGCAATGCCGGTGCTCCAATGTTGCCGACTGTCAAGTCTTGTCAAACCTCTGCTCCGGATCTTGTCCATCTGGAAGCCAGACCTGTCAGTGCACTCCCTTGTTCCGGGGCACCCCTCCCCCACTGCCAGAAAATCTTTGCGGGTATCAGGTTCCCTTCACTATGACAAAATGTGCATGCAACAACGACGCAGATTGTCAGGTGTTGTCTTCTCTTTGCCCGGGATCTTGCCCGGTCGGTAGCCAGAGCTGCCAATGTACCCCCTTACAGAGGCGATAGAATTTTCTTTCAAGAACCAGCACAAAAGGACCTTGTGAAGAGCCGAACCGCAAAAACCAAATAACTTCAAAAATGAACCAACCAATGGCGCAATGCAGAGAAAGTGAACCGCTCCGGATTTTTTTCGACTCATCATCATAGAGATCATGAAACCAAATAAATTTCTTTCATAATAAATCCTTAATTCACGGAGGGAGATCATGACCAATCGTACACAAAGAATCCATCAAATGAGTGTTGGAGGGGCGCTGTGTTTGGGAGTTCTCCTTTTCCACTGGGATCCGGCACAGGCAGTGCCAATTAGGAATGCTGATAAGTGCCAAGGGCCCGTAACGATTGGTGTGGCCACTTGTCCAGACAAACCCGGGCATTGGGTCGAATGTAACGGTAGTGGGGACTATATGTGTTGCGTAGAGCCGCCTAACGGGGGGAAGGACTGCGAACAAATCGAGGATACCGCATCGACTTCCACCGGTGGGGGAAAACGGTTCCCGGGGGGAGTACTGCAAAATCCCACACTGAATCCTTCTTCCAATACCTCACGTCTTCCCAAAACAGGAGCCAGAGCTCCCATCATGCGAAGAGGTCTTGATGGTGAACAAACAGGGGAACCCGCACCAGGAGAGCCTGAAGAGACCAACCCGCCGAGTGCCACAACAAAGTAATCATCGGCCAAAACGATGAAAAATTTTTTAACCAGCTTCTCATCCCAATCCCTAAACGGTTTCATGAAAGAGGAGTACGGACTATGAAGATTGTCACAGCCATCAACGGACGAAATGACAGCAAATCACTCCCCGGCTGGATCCTGGGAATGATGGTGCTTTTTGGAGTCGTAGGACTGGTCGCTCCGAGCATGGCTGCACCCAAAGCCAGTGGCACACAAAAAACCGAGCGGGAGTGTAAAGATGATCGTGCCAAGTGCCAGAAGGCCTGCGATCAACTCATTGATATAGGCGATACCATCAAGCGATGCAAGGATCTTTGTACGGACGACTACCTCATTTGCCTGCCCCTTCGCTCAAATCAGCCCGGTGGCAAGCTAAAAGGCGTCAGGCCATCGACACTACCGGACTTGAACGCGCCGATTACGCGCCGCGGAATTGAGGGCGAGCAGCAAGGTGAGCCTGCACCAGGACAACCTGAAGGGACCAAGCTGTCAAGTGGAACCAAATAATGACCGGCCGGAAAAAGAGGTACTCTTTTTACCACATCGCAGGAGGACGTTATGCACCGACATGACACATTCGACAGAGTAATCGGTTTCACGATTCTGGCGTTTGCGATCGGACCTGGCGGATTGGCGTTTGCCTTGGCTGAGGAACCAATCAGCCCCACGGCACCTTCCGACGAATCCATCATTGAGCGCGGGATAATCCGTGACCACCGGACAAAGCCGGGGTCTTTTACGCCTTCACAAAAGGCTCTCCCCCCGGTGGCACCCCAGACTCCGAAAGGAACGACACTCATTCCGCAGGCGGCTCCTGCTACGGGAACCGGAGGCCCCTTGCCTGTAGTTGGCGGCACAAATGAGCCCGACTACAAATACCCCTGGGTCGTACGGATGAACGGTTGCGGCGGTGTGGTGGTCGATCCGCAATGGGTTCTGACCGCTGCCCATTGCGTGACGCCCAATATCGGATTTGGCAAACTCACCTATACCCGGACCGATTCGAAGGGCAACGTGCAAACAGAAACCCGTGACCGGGCACAAAATGTGGGCCCTGCCAACAATCGCGGTGTGTTCATCCACCCCAACTATGCCCCCAATCAGGATCAGGCCAATGATATTGCGTTGATTAAGCTGGCCCAACCCTTTTCGGTCAACTTCGTTCTCCAAACGGTCGGGTTGCCAAAATTTCCGCGTACCTCGGGCCGGGTGGGAACTGTGGCATCGTACCGCAGGCACGATGGAACGCCGCTGCCTCAAGGGCAGGTGGCCATCTTTCGTGGTCCTATTTCTGCGATTGAATCCCCCAAAAAGATTTTTGTGCCTGCCAATACCGCTGGTGCTTCCCTCTGTCCCGGCGACAGTGGATCCGGGTTCGTGGCGGTCGAGAACGGCCGCGCCATTGTGCGGGGTATCGCCTCGCAAGGCAGTGTCTCGGACTGCATGACACCCTCGGGTGAAGCCGTGTTTACGGATGTGTTTGTTTTCAGAGATTGGATTCTGCAAACGATGGGCAAGAACGACGCCACCTTGTCCGGCAACACCCGGGTCCGGTGGGGCGGAACGGCCGCGCGCGGCAAGCTGGTCCTGGGTTGCAGCCACCCGAACACTCCGTATTTTGGCCCACTCAACGTGGTGGGTATCGAGGAAGGCGCCATGTGCGACGGGGGTCAGGCGCAGGGAATCATCTGCCAGCTCGATTCCAATCAGGCCAGCACGCGATTCGGGCCGCCTCAGATCGTCGGATTCACCATGCGAACGACCATGGCAAACGGCTCCTCTCAGATGACTCAGCTCCCGTTTGTGAGTAATCTGGCTCAGTTTTCCGGCCCAATGCCCTCAGGCGCATCGCGTGAGTTCACGTGCCAGATCGGAACACCTCTTACAGCATCGACAGGAGTTCTGAGCAGTGCAAACACGGTCATCATGAGTCGCGGCCTCGAAGGCGAGTCAGAGGAAGAGCAGACTATCGTTCAGCCGAGCCCCTTTGACCCGACAGAGGAGACTAAGCCGTAATCGATGGATCAACGCAAAAGACGTTCTTATTGAGCAAGGAGGATTAATGAATATGATGCAGACAAATCTTATTCGATTGATCGCCGTACTCGGCTTACTCGCACTCTCTGCGCCGGCAGAGGCGCTTATCATCAGAGATCAGTGCAACCAAACGTCAGGAGACGGACAGGGGCACAGCTGCCCTCCTGGTGATTATTTATTGATACGTCCGAAATACTCAGATGGTACCTGCGGTGACTGGATGTGCTGCCCCCCAAATGGCGACGGGTCGTACGACTGCACGAAGGGGACGAACCCAACAAACAGCGCGGTTAGCGACAGGCTCAAGAATCTGTTGGGCCCCCGTGCCACTGTGCTCGATCAAGGCACAAGACCCGGCGCGAAGAATCCATCAATTTTTCAAAAGCAGAAAGCTCCGATTATACGCCGGGGGATCGAGGACGAACTGCCGGAATCTTCGGAGAAGGAAGGAAAATGACGTCATCCTTTGCGCGGAAATGGGAATGCATTGTGTCGGAATTTCCGGCACGCCCGGGTTCATCGTCTGCAACGACCTTGTCCCAAAGGCGTGTTCGATCTGAATGGGCTCAAGGAACTGATCGCGAGGGCAGCCATTAAACCATAACCAGAGATGAAGCCATTCATGATGGGTACAGAGCCAGCAAGAGCACTACACAATTACCTTACACAGGAGGTTAATATGCGACACACACACACAATGGCGGTTGTTACACTTGGCATCGCGATCTGGGTATTGGGCCTGCCGCTCAACGCCCAGGCGAAACCCAAATCCAAAGTTTTCGGGTGCACGACTGAGGATCTCAATACTAACTTCGGATCATCCTGCGTACGCCAGGCAGAGCAGGATATTATGCAGGGGCATTCATATATACACGTCCTGGTGTGCGAAGGTGGCCAGATGAAATGCTGCACAATAAGCTCGACGAATCAAATTCAAACTTGCCGAAGACCAGCCGGGTCTGCGGCCCTGTCAGGTGGGCTCAAAAGCCTGAACCAAGCACAGGTGTTCAGGCGCGGAATCGAGGGCGAAGATGAAGTCGGCGAGGAGACGCCGATTCCATCATGGTTAACGGAGTCCTGGCTGAAAGAGCATGAAGGTGAGGAGCCGACCAAGTAAGCAGGCGGCGGGACCCAATAACAGAAGCTCACTGGGCTTTATTACGAGCACGGAACTTGTGCCATGGGCCTCGAATGTGAACGGGTAAAGCGACTTGATCGCCCAGACTCATAAAAGAAATTAAGAGGGGCGGTTCGCGAAGTCGCTCGACAACCTATAGGAGGGATGGATAAAACGCGCCGCGGCATATCAAGGAAACCGTACCCTCTACAGGCATACATTGCACTCAACCAGAGAGGCTGGAATCAGCCTGGCGTCGCGGTTTACCATCGGGCCCTATCTTCAGACCGTCGGGTTACCAAGATTATCGCGCAACCCAGGTCTCCTGGGGCGTGTCGCATCAACAATCAGTCACACCAGTATGATACGAACGGGAAGACAAAAATGGCTCCCGCATCCAAGTAGAAAAGAGGAGGGTACGGGAAAGTCGGCCAGAGACGAAAAACATACCATTTCATGCGCATAGTATAGGTTATGAGCCTTTTTGACTGGATTCTGGGAGAAGGCCTCGGCTTCCCAGAGACTTCGCCGGAAGAACCACAGGACTCTCCTTCAACTGTCTAGGGGAACCTAATCCCGTCGGAGAACGAAGGTGAATTAATTGAACGCGAGATCCGGATTCGCGATCATGCTTATCTGTATGTTGCTGAGTCCCATCCTCTCCGCTCAGACCTCGGAGTCTGATAACACCACGACCATCCCGCTCGACCAAACCGTGCATTGCCCCCTTACGGAAGGGGGTGACATAGTCGCAAACTCCGAGGCGTATTCCCTTGAGGCGGCGCAGGTATGGCTGAGGCTCATTCCCGAAACCGAATACCGGGATGAATTGTTGAAGGATTTTCTTTGACCTTCACCAGCTCCCTCAGTAAAATTTTTTGAAGTTGCAACACAATCTCACGAAAGGCTTGCGTAGAATCAGGCTCACGCTCAATTATCTGTGGCATTCATCTGACGGAGATATACGTTCAATGTTTTTCACGCAAACCGACAATACATTTTCTCGGTACACGACTTTCTGCCTTGCCATGATCTTTGGCAATCTGCTGAGCGGCTGCCTTCAATTCAATCCCTCTCGCACCTACGATGCCGATATCGTGAACTATCAAGCGTCCTCAGGAATAGTGGCAACTCCCCTGAACGGGCACACCCGCACCATAGAGGCCAATCAACCCTGGCAAGCCTCTGGAGTCACCGTGACCCCGGGTGACACAGTGAAAATTCTGGCTATGGGCAAGTGGAGCCAAGCTCCGGCCTTGAATATTTGGAGCGGCCCGGAAGGGTTGGATGGCACAGGAAAGGAAGTCCCGTGGATCAACGCCAACGCTCTCATGGGAAAAATCGGTGAACAGGGAAAACCCTTTGAAATTGGAACAGAAACTGAACTCCGCGCCACAGGAGAAGGAGAAATCTATTTGGCCATCAATGACCCCTTCCCCTGGATCGAGGACAATGCCGGTTCCATGCAAGTCACTGTGTATATCCAGAAAGATTCTCTCCCTCTGGCCAATCTCCAACCCACAGCACGGACGTCACTCTCCTCTCAAGCAAAGCCCGCCCTCGCCTCCCCAGCAGAAGCAGGGAAACGTACCGCTCTGGTCATAGGTAATAGCGAATACCAGATTGGCAGACTTCGGAATCCAGCCAATGATGCTCAGGATATGGCCGAAGCCCTGATTAAACTCAGATTTGATGTGACCCTCGAATTGAATGCTGACCTGGAAAAAATGGAACATGCCATCAGTGAATTTGGCAGACACCTCTACCAGGGCGGAGTCGGACTGTTTTATTATGCTGGCCATGGCGTGCAGGTCGGCGGAGAAAACTATCTCATTCCCGTCAATGCCGCCATTGAAAGCGAAAGCGATGTCCGCTACAAGGCCGTGAATATCGGCCAGGTGCTCGGCAAAATGGGGGAAGCCCGAAATGGATTCAATATTGTTATCCTGGATGCCTGTCGAGACAACCCCTTTGCGAAGGAATTCCGTTCATCCAGTCGCGGGCTTGCAGTCGTCAATAGCTCATTCGTGAAGGGAACGTTGATAGCCTATGCCACAAGCCCGGGAAAGGTCGCCAGTGACGGAGAAGACCGGAACGGCCTCTATACTCAACATTTACTTCAACACATTTCCTCTCCAGGACTGCCGGTGGAACAAGTGTTTAAACTGGTCCTGCAAGGTGTTGAGCACGACACCAATGGCAAACAATCACCCTGGACCTCTTCTTCCTTTTCCGGGAATTTTTCCTTCCAGCCCACAATACAATAAGAACACACGCAGATCCATTTAGCTCTCCCTCCCCCTCATCTGGTGAAAGCTTCGGGTTGTGTAAAAAAGTGGGTCCATTCCCAAATCTTCAGGGAATTTTGAATGTCCTCTCTAAGAATCTTTTACTTCATGTAGCTGCCACCAAATTCAAGGAGACAAGAGAAGCGTTAGAGGTTTCCAATGGCGGCATGATCCAATTGACTGTTGCCGTGAATGGCCGGCAAGCATTTTCAAACAGCCTTGCTTTCTTACGAAAGTCAGGCCGAAGGAGTTGAGTTCATCCACGATTCGCCTACAAAACCTTGATTCTTCTTGACATTCCTGACCTAATCTATTGGTATAGGTCATCCCTGAGAAAATTTTTTATTTCACAAATTACAAAATCCGGTGAACCGAATTCCATTTGGGTTCGACTCAGCAGGTAAAGACTGATTATTCAATTTTCAATTCACCCTCTAGTTCAAAAGGGGAAAAAAGGTATGAACATGTCCTTTGCCAAACGAGTTCTCTGTGCGATGTTCGTAAGTATTTTTCTTCAATCCGGTCTCCCCGCTCAAGCCTTGATACCCGATGAAACCACGACTATCACGCTGGACCAAGCCGTCCATTTTTTAGGCACGGATGGCAGTGATGTAGTCGCGGACCCCGGTGAATATTCTGTGGAACCCGCAGAAGAGTGGCTTAGACTCATTCCCGGAACCGAACGCCGGGATGCCTTGTTGATTGAAGCGCAACAAGGCACCCATGAGGTGAAAGTTGAAATCCCTATTGTGATTTCCACCCCTGGCAGTGAACCGGGCGAATTAGATGTCCACGTGGTGCAACTCCTCAATCCTGACGGCACGAGTATGGTGGCCACCGGGACTTATAGTGGCATTCAATCGCGTGGGCTGTTTAACGCCGCAAAGAAAACCGCGGACAGAGCCAAAGCCGCAGCAGAAGCAGCTCGACGAGTGGCCGCCCGGAAGGCCGCCGCCGCCAGAACCGCAGCCTTACGAGCCAAACAGGCCGCCGAACAAGCCGCCGAGGCTGCGGCTGCTAAGGCCCAAGAGCTGGCCAGGCAGACCGCCCAGTTCGCAAAAGTTCAGGCCTGTAAAATCCAGGTCAGTGCCATTAGAGGCGGTCTCAAAGCTGGACAGGCAGCAGAAAGCCTGATGAAGCAAGTGGCAGCCATTCTCCCGGTTGCCAGGCAACGGCAAGGTTCTCTGCAAAATAGACTCAATCAAGACCAAGCCTATCGTGAACAAATCGTAAACACCATGGTGTCTGGAATCAATGCCAACAAATACGTCATTCCGGAAATGAACCGCATACAAGCCAATTTGAATCATCCTGCCAACCGATCAAAATTTATGGACATACTGTTTAGTCCCACCATGATTTGCGAGAATTCTATTGCAGATTTCGATAACGCATTAATTCAAGCGGGACTGGCACCAAGTTTTGCCACCGTGAGAACCCGTGGCGCAACCGATAATCATTTTTACATGGGCTTCCAGGTGACATTGGATGCCGCTTATGTAGGCGGTGCCCAGATCGGCTTCTTAGGGGTGACT
>JACKFF010000022.1 GCA_020632595.1 Nitrospiraceae bacterium
CGATGGGCATTGAATCACTTACATCACACCAACCTTTCCGATCGAGTGTACGGTCCCGAACTCATGCTTCGGTTATGCCGACAGGCCGAAGAAATGGGAATCGGGGTATATCTCTATGGCAGTCAGCCAGTGGTATTAGACCGTTTAACAGCGCAGTTACTACAATGGTTTCCTGGATTACGAATTGTCGGATCGGAGGCTCCTCCATTTCGCCCATTAACACTTGCAGAAGATCAGGCTGCCATAGCCCGTATTAATAAGAGTGGCGCAGGCCTGATTTTTTTAGGGCTAGGCTGTCCGAAACAAGAACACTTTGCATTTGATCATCGAGACCAAATTCACGGAGTGCAATTATGTGTCGGAGCGGCATTTGATTTTCATGCAGGCACAAAAATAATGGCGCCTCCCTGGATGCAAAGAAATGGACTAGAATGGTTGTTTCGGTTGACAACAGAGCCCACACGTCTGTGGAAGCGATACATCACAACAAATTCCTTGTTCCTCACGAAATTAGCCATTGAAATTTTTCTCCACTTATGCCAACGCCAAACTGAACCAAAAACATCCTAATAGATGGCCGTAGAATATATTTGACAGGACCTTGCAACTATTTATCTCAGATTTTCGGTTAGACCTACAGGAAGTTTTTTAACAACAGCTCACCTGGCTTCTATGCCAAATAGGCAGACCTCAGAGTCGAACAAAGTGAAATTGTCTGTGTATTTCCGCTGGATTTCGCATAGCTTATGTGCCATTTCCGACCAAGCCTTTTTTGCAGTAGCCAACTTCGCCCTCAATATTCTATTGGTCCGCTGGTTATCCCCCCACGACTACGGGGAATTTTCAGTGGTGCTGGCTATTCATGTTCTGATCGGTGCATGCCATAGCACTCTATTCACTGAACCCATGTTGGTCTACGGATCAGAAAAATACAAAGAAAATCTTTCAGCTTACATAGGATGGCTTCTATACGGACATGCCGCATTTTCTCTACTGACTGGTCTCTTGATTATTTCGATTGCCATTGGATTGATCAGCATTGGACAGCAATCATTTGCCATGTGTATGGGGTTTTTGGCAATCAGCTCACCGATCATCCTCCTGTATTGGATTTTACGGCGTGCCCCCTATATTGTTTTTCGACCTCAAATGGCCGCCATAGGTTCTTTGATGTATTGTCTCATTACGGTTATCAGTGTGTTTTCCCTCTTTCGTAATGAAATGCTAAATTCCACCACAGGCCTGCTCACCATGGGTCTGGCCAGCATCTTTCCATCTCTTTGGATCGTCTACGCATTAAAAATTCAAAGGCCTCCTCTCCGGCGTAAGCCATTTCCACTGGGGATGCTTCGAGATCATCTAGCCTACGGACGCTGGGCTTTCAGTACCGGTTTGTGTATCTGGATATCTGGAAATATATATTACGTCCTTCTTCCAATTTGGGGAGGACTGGAAGCCAGTGCCGCCCTTCGGAGCATGTTTAATTTGACCATGCCCATCCTGCAAATCAACGGTGCCTTGGCAGGATTGCTGGTCCCACAATTCATAAAAGTGAAGCACGAAGTGAATTTTTCTAATTGGGTATGGAGCACACTGGGTCTGTTCACTCTTGGGAGCGCTTTGTACTGGCTGGCATTGGGAATGTTCGGGCCCATCGTGATCGAATATATATACGATGGCCAATTTCTTCAGTATGCTAATTTTCTCTGGATTGTTGGCCTGTATCCTATTCTTTCAGGAGCTATTTCAGTTTTAGGTTCATTACTCAGAGCCATGGAAAGACCAGACCTCTTGTTTTGGTCCTACCTGGCCTCGGCCGGAGTAGTCGTCACGTTCGGAATTGGAGCCATGAAAATCTGGGGACTCTGGGGAGTCGGAATCAGCCTCGTATGTTCCTATAGCCTGGCAACAGCTCTACTAGTTTGGTGCACATGGAATTACCTTCACTACTCCGAACAGCCCAAAGTGCTGAGGGAATCTTTTTAAAATTTGTTACTAGTATGGAAACACCCTCTACTGCACGTAAAATTCACAAGGATAGCCAGCACAGCTTCCCTGTTCCGGCAATGCCAGACATGAAAAGCAGCATCACGAGATTGTTGGCATTAACCATGTATTATGGGTGGGCTCAGTTTCTCCCAACCCAACCAATGCCAGGGTGGAAATTGGCATATTGGATAAGAAGATACTTGGTAAAACGGATTTTCCATTCCTGCGGCGATGGAGTCATCATAAAAAGTCGGGTTTATTTTGGAACAGGGACCCATCTGCGTATTGGGCACCGATCTCAGTTGGGAAGAAACCTCAAAGCTGAAGCCGATTTGACATTAGGAGACGACGTCGTCATGGGACCTGACGTAATCATCATGTCCTCAGGACATGCATTTCCCAGAACGGATATTCCCATCAATCGCCAAGGATCTGTTCCTCGTCGTCCAGTTAGGATAGGCCATGATGTGTGGATAGGCACTCGCGTCATCATTCTCCCAGGAGTGACTATAGGCGATAAGGCCATTATTGGAGCAGGAAGCGTTGTCACAAAAGATGTTCCATCCTATGCCATTGTTGGCGGGAGCCCGGCCAAATTCATACGCTCAAGACATGAAAATACTTCGATCCAAGATCATGCACCGCAAGCAACCAGCATACGGCCTCAATGTTCAGTCATCTGACCCATGCCTACTCAAACCGAAGTCCTCACCAAACTGTTCTCATTTTTTGAAGCACAAAAAATTTCATATGCCGTATTGGGAAATTGCCACCAACTCCCTGAACAGATTCCAAGTGACATTGATTTTGCCATTAATCCCCCTGACCTCTCGAGAGTGTTCCGGGAATTACGAAAATTTTGTCACATCCACCACATTCGTCTTACTCAAATTATTCAACATGAACAAACAGCCTGGTATGTGGTGTTATCTTGGCAGGATAACATTGGCCAATTGCGTTTCTTGCAGCCAGATATTTGCGGAGATTATTTCCAATTCGGGAGACAAGTGCTTTCGGCTCAGACCCTGCTAGAAAATCGTCAAAAATATTTGGATCCATCAGGGTTTAAAAAAATGTTCTATGTGCCCCCTCCGGCCATATCTTTTATATACTATTTATTGAAAAAAATTACCAAAGGACGCCTTACAGCAGACCAATGCACATTTTTAAGCGAAGAATGGCAAAAGGATCCTGATGGCGCCTATGCACAATGCCTACAATATTGGCCGTGTCATCTCGTCGAGGTGATTGCGCATTCAGCTGTACAAAATGAATGGAATACTTTCAGCCACCGTCTCCCTGTATTCAGGGAAACCCTTCATCAATATGGGTTTCAATTCAATCACGTCATGAAAGAATTCAAGAGAAAGTTGACTCGAATCATCTCTCCCACCGGCCTCCATATTGCGCTCCTTGGTCCAGACGGATCCGGGAAAAGTACCCTCGCATCTGCAATCACTGAAACCCTCACTCCTGCGTTCCGTGGATCTCAGATCTGGCATCTCTGGCCTTATCAAAGCCATTCGGGGTCGAATGCCTCACCAAACGTCATGCCCCATTCACAAGCTCCCAGGAGTGGCTTTTCCTCTCTGGTCAAACTTGTCTATTGGTGGGTGATTTTCACGGTAGGCTATTTTCATAAAGTATGGCCATCGAAAATATCATCCCGATTAATTGTCTTTGACCGATATTTTGATGACCTCTTGATCGATCCCATACGCTATCGTTACGGTGGTCCCCTCCGGTTGGCCCAATGGGTCGGCAGATTCATTCCAAAACCGGACTTACTATTCATCCTGGATGCCCCGGTAAACACCCTGCATTCGAGAAAAAAAGAGGTGCTGGCCTCAGAAGCCACTCGACAACGAACTGCATATCGAAACCTCTGTCATGATCAAAATCACTGTTTTTTAATTGATACTTCATTGCCTCTTGAGGCAGCTTTATCACAAATCCAGGATATTATTTTAGAATTTCTAGAAATTCGCATTAGCCGACAATATCAGTCCCCCCAGACAGACCAGACCAGCCGACAGCAATCATTAAAAGACTTTCTCACTTTTCAACCCTAACTCGGTCCCATCCCACCATCATAAAAGGAACTCCGAATATTTTTCTCACAGAGACATCACCATTCATCAAAGAAAAAGAGAACCATGTCTGAACACAGGAAAATTTTTCATGTCCTCATTTCTGCTTATGCGTGTGAACCGCATAAAGGATCCGAACCCGGCGTGGGGTGGAATATTGCCAAAGAAATGGCCAAGCATTGCAAAGTCTGGGTTCTTACGAGGGCGAATAACCAAGAAAGCATCGATCAAGAAATCGATGCTAACCCCATTGAGAACATTCATTTCGTATTTTATGACCTCCCCATTTTTTTCTTAAAACTCAAAAGGGGCCAAATCGGACTTCAGCTTTATTATTACTTTTGGCAAATCGGCTCCTACTTCGTCGCCAGAAAACTTCACCAATCGGTCAAGTTCGATTTGGCTCACCATGTCACCTTTGTTAAATACTGGGCTCCAAGCCTCATGGCACTTCTTCCCATTCCATTTTTGTGGGGCCCTGTTGGTGGCGGGGAATCGACCCCCAAACCCTTCACGCAAGAATTCAGCCGCTATGGCCAAATATACGAACGATTCCGTGACTGGGCTAAATGGTTCTCAGAAAAGGATCCCTTAGTCCGGCTCACCGCTCAACGATCTCGCATCAGCCTCTCCACAACGCCGGAGACTGCCCAATGCCTCACGAGACTCGGAGCCTCACGGGTGGAAATTCTTACTCAATGTGGGATCGGAAAAACGGAATTGGAAAACTTCGCCCATAGTGATCGACTTACGCAGAACAACATCATTTTCCTAAGCATCGGCAATCTCCTACATCTCAAAGGATTTCATTTATCGCTGAAAGCCTTCAAAATGACGAAACTCAAACAGGCAGAATATTGGATTATCGGTGACGGCCCAGAACGACACCGTCTCCAAGATTTAGTTCATACACTGGACATCACACGGCAGGTGCATTTCTTGGGTAGACTCTCTCACCGGGATACCCTTTCCAAAATCAATAGTTGTGACATTCTCCTTCACCCCAGCCTTCATGAATCAGGAGGGGGCGTTTGCGTGGAAGCAATGGCCGCTGGAATCCCGGTGATATGCCTGGATGAGGGAGGCCCTGGAAGTCTCGTTACCCCGGCGGTAGGAATAAAAATTCCCATCCTTCATCCGCATCAGGTTATCAAAGACATGAGCGAGGCCATGGTGGACTTGGTGCAATTTCCTGAACACCGACTGCGTTTGGGGCAACAGGGAAAAGAATATGTCACACGACAATTAACCTGGGAGAAAAAGGGACACCTTATATTTCATTATTATTGTCAGATGACAGACTCACACCTGCGCCCATATAGCCAATTAACCAGCCCCAGCCATGCCTCCAATTCTTTTCCCTGCAACCAATATTTGTCCCACTTGAACCGTTAGAAATGAGCTGACCGTGATATTAGATTCCTCTCCAATCCTGCCAATCATGACGCCCGTGTCTCGACCACAGGGCACCCACAGTTTTTACCCCAACGTATACAACAGTCGCCTTATCGTCCCCCTAGAAAGACACATGCGTCGGGTGGCCCTGGAATTTTTCTTGCCACTTCGACAACGAATATCTGCCTATATGGGTACGTTGGAAGCCAAGACGCTCAAACTCCGGGAAAACCGTTACTTACAAGAGACGCAGTTTATGGAATCACTGAAAACCCGCATCGGAGACCAAACATTCAAAACAGCTGTGTCTATCGGCACTCCGGGCCCCTATAGCAAGAACACTATCCTCTTTCTAAATCACCAAGCCGAACCCTGCCTCCTGGCAAAGATTGCAAACACCCAAGGGGCCAAAACTCTTTTATCTAACGAAGTGCAATGGCTTAAACACCTTTCAACCCGCGAAAACCTTCGGCATTCCGTCCCACGATTCATTGCTGATCTTCGGTCCGATGGGACGTATGTCCTAGTCCAATCCATATGTCAAGGGAATTGGACAGGAAGAACCCTATCCTCCGCACACATTACATTTCTCGCAACATTTCAAGGCATGGGAGAGGTATCGCCTAAAGGGTGTTATACGACATCGACCATGAGGAATTGCATGAATAAGCGGCTCAACCATATACAACACCGGATAACCCCGGAATGGTTTTCCCGCCTCACTCATGGCCTCCGGTTAGTAGAATGCGAGCTTCAGTCAGAACGAATTATCATCGTCCCGGCACATCGAGACTTTGCCCCCTGGAATCTCAAGCTCCACAATAACTCTGTTTCGGCATTTGATTGGGAATATGCCAGCGACGGATATCTTCCCCTTTATGACATTTTCCATTTTCTCTTAATGCCAATAACGTTAAAACATCAAATTCCGTTCCACCGTATCCCTTTTCTGATCTCCCAGGCACGGAACCATGGCGCTTTTTTAGGCAATGCCGACTTCAAGACATGTAGAGCCGACATTCAATTGCTCGCCTACCTCTTAGATGTATGCCTTTTTTATTTGGAATCAAATCAAGGCCGACATCAAGGCGATTTCGTCGTCACCACCTTCGGACGATACATTGATGCATTTGAACAGTGGAGGAATTCATGAATTATCCAAAAATCAGTGTCGTCATTCCATCCTATAATCAGGGAAATTTTATCGAAGCGACACTCCAGAGTGTACTCAGTCAACAATATCCAAATCTTGAGTTACTGGTCATTGATGGCGGGTCAACGGACAACACCCTCGATATTATCAAAGCACACGAATCAGGGTTGACCTATTGGGTCAGTGAACCTGACCACGGTCAAACAGATGCGCTAATAAAAGGGTTTCGACAAGCACAAGGAGATATTTGGTGTTGGCTCAACAGTGATGATCTGCATACACCCCACACCTTGAGGGAAGTGGCCGACGCCTTCACAAATTTTCCCGACATGGATGCCATTTATGGAAACGCTACATGGATCAACACGGAAGGTCAGCCATTGCGGGAGCAACGAGAAATTCCCTTTAATCGGTTTATTTGGTTATATACACACAATTATATCCCAGGGATGTCCATGTTCTGGAAAAGAGAGCTCTATGAATTAAGTGGAGGACTGAACCCAGCGTATGACTTGGCTATGGACGCGGACCTATGGATTCGATTTTCACACTTCGGCCAGATACATCATGTGCCCTCTATTTGGTCGTATATGAGATTTTACCCTGACCAAAAAAATCGTCGGCTCCGAACCCAGAGCGATATGGAGGATATTCAAATACGGAAACGATACTGGGGTCGAGAACGCCCACGGTTTTATTCACTCAAAAAGAGTATTGCCCAAACATGGCGTGTCTCATGGAAACTGCTGACCGGGTGTTATCCATATGGTTATGTACGCTATTTGGAACGCCAGTAGCCTGTTAAAATTGATGAACAATTCTTCACGGATGCTGGAACATTTAATTTTTCCTCAATCGGGAAGCCCTATCGACTAACCGTTCAGCCGACATTCAAATCCATGAACTGTACCTTAATGGGATCTATTCTTGTAGGTATCACGCTTAGCTCCATTTTGCTATTTAAGCTTCAGGTCGGGTTAATCCTCGCCTTTTCTCTCTTCCTCGTTCCTCTCTGTCTCCACAGCTATGCGATTGGCCAATACTCCCTGTTGAATGGGCCTCAACCTGCGAGCGTCAACAAAATCGTACGATCCCACGCCACTCAAACCGAGTGGTTCGCCCACATTGCATTCGGATACTGGCTGATTGCTTCCGGGATCAAAGTTTTCTTAATTTTTATCCTTTTTGGCCACAACCCCCTCTTGGGAACTTTTATCAGTTCCTGCATTACACTGGCTTTTGCCTATCTAGTTTTTTCGCTCACTGTTCTTGATCGTTCCACCCCTATTGCACGGACCTTTCAGCCTCTGGCCCCTAAAGCTCTTGTTCTCTTCTTATTATGGTCAGGCCTGACGCTTTTCTGGACTCGTCCGGCATCCATCATCTCATCTTTGGGTTATTGGGCGACGATGACTCTGGATATTCTAGTGGTATTCCTCTTGTGTGGAACAGATGACCTCCGAAAAGTTATGCATAAATCGCTTCAAGGGATTGTCCTGGGAGGGCTGTCTATTTTTCTTGTTGCATCATTTTTTCAAATTGAAACAATTCATAGCCGGTTAGGCGATGCCGAATTTTTAAATCCGAATATTATTGGAAGACAAATCGCACTTTCTGCCCTCTGCTGCTTATATTTAAGTTCCCTGTCCATTCAATCTCCTCATTCAAAAGTAGGCTGGACGTTTCTTACCGGACTTCTGGCATTAGCCCTACTCCAAACATTAAGCAAATCCTCTATTCTGGCATTCCTTGTGGCTGCAATAGCATTCATTTTTCTGGGCCGTTTCAGACGTCAGGAACAGTTCCTCATAGGATTTTCATTTATCATCGTCACCACATTGAGTTATGACAAAATTGTTGATTATACAAACCAGTATGTTCATGAAACCCAAGCGGGAGAAGCGCTCGAAACCCTCAGCGGAAGAACCATGATTTGGGAACATGCCTGGAAACTCATTCAAACTAACCCAATCTGGGGTTTTGGGTTTTATTCATTCAGAGACTATTCTCCTATCACTTTAATGGGTCGGTTGGTCCATGCTCACAATGAATGGTTAAATATCTGGTTTAATGTGGGAATCATCGGGGTCATATTGGCTGCCACCCTCTATCTGAGCTTCTTTACGTTAACATGGACGACAAGAACCCGAACCGCATTGCAAGATGAGACAGCCCTGGCCCTCTCCTTAATCATATTTTACGTAATTCTTGGTCTCACGGAAGCTAATCCACGTGGGCTCAATTTTCCCCTCCCTCTCTTGATGTTATTCATAAGATACTTTTCTGAAGCCATATATCCCTGCGATCCTCAAAAGAATTTTTATGCTCCCTAGACTACTTCTCTTGGTACTAGGGTACATCCTTGGATGCGGCGTGGCAGCCGTATGGGGTGCACTCCTTACCGATTCTTCACGAGCCTTCAGTCAAAAACTCTCCCCCCCTCCGCAATCCATTGGAAGGGAGGTTTTTTCTCTAAATATCGTAAATTTAGAATATGGGGTAATTTGGCCAACGGTTCCGTTCTTCAGTTGGCGAAATTTTCATTCTGCTTGGGAAAAAATTGAATCCCGTCCAGGACAATGGAATTTTTTTCAATTGGATCAGGACATTTCATTAGCCGAAAAACAACAGGTTGAAATCTTATTACAATTGGTCACAATCCCCCAATGGGCCAAACTGGATGGACGCATCGATCTAGCATGCCGAGAATCGTCCCAACCGAACGAGGAACCTCCGATTTGTCAATCGACGCTATGGAAAAACTATGTCAGAACGGTGGCAACACGATATAAAGGGCGGGTCCATGCATATGAATTATGGAACGAACCCAATGTCAAAGAATTCTTTACAGGAACAGTGAGCGATCTCGTGACATTGAATCGAATCGCTTATCAAACCTTAAAAGAAATCGATCCGACTATCCTCGTTGTTTCTTCTTCCTTAACCCGTTTGAACCCACGAACATTGGAGTACCTCAAAGAATTTTTCAAGCAAGGCGGAGGACAATTTGCAGATGTCATGAGTCATCATTTCTATCCTGCCCCCGACCCTCCCGAAACCATGCTGAATTTCATACAATCGTTTCATTCTCTCATGAGAGAGCATGGCGTTTATAAACCAGTGTGGAATACCGAAACGGGCTGGAACATGTTGAACCGTGACAGAAACCAGATTACCGAACATTGGGCGGGCCCGAGCTTGAACGATGAATTGTCCCAAGCCTACATGGCTCGCACTTACCTGTTGTCCTGGGCATCTGGGATTGAGCGGGTGTACTGGTATGCCTGGGGACATAGAAGTATGGGTATGACCGAGCATGATGGAAAACGACCCAAAGCCATTGCGACTGCATTTTCAGAGATTCAGCATTGGATAGTCGGTTCCCAAATGAAGAATTGCCGGAACACACCGGATCACACCTGGGTATGCAAACTGTTCCGCAATGGGCAGCCTCAGTGGATTATTTGGAATGCCCAGAGACATGTCCCTTTCCACCTCCCTCCCTCATGGAAGCCCTCCAGGCTCAAATACCTTGATGGAAGAGTAGAAATGTTCTTGGGACAACCCACGATTGACATCGGGCCAGTACCCATTTTACTTGAAAGAATTGCCCCCTGATTATTTTACAAGTTCATAATTTTTATCAAAGCCCTGGAGGTGAAGATCAGGTTTTTGCTCATGAGAGCGCTCTTCTTCAACGGTTTGGGCACCAGGTCGTCAAATTCACGGCTCACAATGCTGACATTCAGCATCTGAGTACGGCTCGCCTGGTTCACTCGACATTATGGAATTCCCAAATCTATTCCCAACTACGGAAAATCATTCAACGTTACCGCCCCCATCTAGTCCACTTTCATAATACGTTTCCCCTTATTTCCCCCGCAGCCTATTATGCTGCTAAATCTGAACAGATTCCGGTCATTCAAACATTGCATAATTACCGGCTTATCTGTCCCTCTGCCATCTTATTCCGTCATGGAAGGGTTTGCGAAGAATGTATAAACAAGTCCTTTCCTTGGCCAGCAATCCTTCATGGTTGCTATCAACAACGTCGGTCAGCGACTACGGTAACTGCAGGCATGTTAGGTCTACATCGAATCCTTTCCACCTGGTCTTCTCAAGTGGATGCCTATATAGCCTTGACCCATTTTGCCAAAAAAAAATTTATCGCAGGAGGAATTCCCAAAGATAAATTGTTTGTCAAACCCAATTTTTTGCCCGTCTCCCCTACAGAAGGGGTAGGAGAACGTGCGTATATTTTATTTGTAGGACGGCTGACGGATGAAAAAGGACTCAACATTCTCCTTGAGGCATGGAAAAACATCCGTACGACTCTTCAACTCAAAATTATTGGAGATGGTCCCTTGGCTTCCACCCTTGCTACCCAAGCTAAAGTTCTTCGTGGAATTGAATGGCTCGGTCAACGAGATCGGGATTCTGTGTCGACTATGATGAAAAACGCTTTTGCCCTCATTGTCCCATCACTATGGTATGAGGGCTTTCCAATGGTTGTGGCAGAAGCCTATTCAGTGGGGTTGCCTGTTATCAGCAGTGCCGTTGGAAGCCTGGAGGAAGTGGTCACGCACGGCGTCACCGGACGTCATTTCAGACCCGGCGATAGCCAAGACCTCCAGACTCAAATTGAATGGGCTATCAATCACCCGGAGTCTATGATCGAGATGAGAAAAAATGCCAGAGAACGCTTTTTATCCAGATACACTGCCGAAGAAAACCATCGACTCCTTATGGAAATTTATGACCACACATTAGGAGAAACTTCCCAGCAAACCGATTCCTCTCCTCAGCACCCTCAATCTAATTCATAATTGGAATACCTGAAAAGTGGTCCCCAGCTCCCAGACACAAGACTACGGTACAAGCGAACCCATAAATCAAAGCCTTCGATAAAGCCATTCGGGGATATAATGTCGCTGACGATTAAAAACAACCCCCTGAACTTTTCCCCCATGCTGGGCTATTCGATCACGTAGACTAGCAATTACCTGCGTTCGGGTTTTTTCGGCTTCCACAACTAGAATGACTCCGTCACTGGCTGCACATACCGACAATCCGTCAGTTGATATGCTCATAGGTGGAGAATCCACCACAACAAATTCGAATTGACTGCGCAGCTTCTCCCAGAACTCTTGTCCATTTGTTTGTTCCCCCACATTGAGGCTATCAGACCTAGCTTCGTTGAGCAGAGCAAGCGAGACATTGGACTTCCCAATGAGGGTACATCCAGCCTCTAGACCTCCCCCTCTCTCGACCAATTCCCAAAGTGGCAATTTTGGGGAAAGACCCAATACCTTATGCATGCCCAAAGTTCTCCTATCTCCATCAACAATTAAAACAGATTTATGCAACTTTTCCCCTATGGCAAACCCAAGTTCACGAACAATCGTCGTCGTCCCTTCATGCTCCCGGGATCCAATAAATTGCAACAGGAGGGATGGTTGATGAGGAAAAGACGAGCGTACGCTTTGATATAGCCCCAACATCTCATCCACCATATTTAATCCAGGCAAACTTTTTTGACTTTCCGCATTGACAATTTTGTTCCGCAATTTTGCCCATTGCCCATCTGAGGAAGACACTTTTTGTTTGGATTGAATATATTGGAGGGCCTCATACACTTTCATATGGTCATCAATGTCCTAATCAGCCAATCTGGAAATCTGGCAATCTTTCCTAATTCGAATACTTCTTGCCCGCTTTATTTTAAAACCAGTTGGCCTAAGCCTAACGTTCACAAGGCGCTTTTACCCGCACATTTTTCCATACAGAAAACAGCGTCCCCGAGCTGAGACATGACTCGCTTATACAAAATTCTCATCGTGAATCAAAAATGGTCATGAGATTAAGGACGGTTCTCCAATAACGCCAAGTCCACTCCCCACGTTTGCCGCGAAGGAAATCGAATTTCCTGGCCAGAGAAAATTTTGCTCGCATCATCCAACCCAACATTCAAACGTAACACTTCTTGAAGGACTTCTGGTCGAACATGACCATATCTTTTCCTCAACAGAGAATGAAGAGTATCCCCTTCCTCCACCACATGAATTTCAAAATTCTCAGAGACCTTTCTTCTGCCATCATCTTCCTTGGCCACGCCCCCTTCGTCCATAGACAAATCCATTACGGATGAGACCGAATAGGGTGAATAATCAATCACCGGCCTCTGTTCTACAAACAACTTCTCCCCCGATCTGGATGTCATCCATCGCATCTCCTGCTTGCCCCACACAGGTAAAGTGAAGTCTTTAACAAAGCCCATCAGAGAATCCTGTTGGGCGAGTCCTCCAATCCCGAATATAGCGACACAAATAAACCCAAGAAGCCACCTGTAGTTCCCAACACCTCTCCAAACGGTAAAAGGGTCATGATTAATTTGCTCCGAAATAACCTCTCGCACGATTTCTTCGCCAACCGGGCGTCGTTGATATCCCACCCCGGCCACCAAAGCATTATCACAAAGCATATTTAATCGGCGAGGGTTTCCCCTCGCATGTTTGGCGATAAGAGCTTGGGCACGGAGGGAAAAAGGACTCTTGCCTTTTGCTCCTGCCCGGCTCAGACGGTGCTTAATATAGGCCGTACTTTCCGCCATAGATAATGGAGAAAGGTGCGCCCGAATCGCCACTCGTTGCTCTAACTGACGAAGATCCCGACGCTGTAAGATTTGAATTAATTCAGGTTGGCCCACCAAAACAATCTGCAAAATCTTTTCCGTGGTCGTTTCCATATTCAAAAGCATCGGGAGTTTTTTCAATGTGGCAATCGGCATATTTTGCGCTTCATCCACGAAAAGAACTACCCCACGACCCGCCTGATGTTCCTCATTTAAAGCCTGATGAAGTTGGTTTATCAAACTGTAATCATCTTCCTCTTCCCCCACCAGACCCAGTTGACACAGAAGCGTATTCAATAGCTGTCCAAAGGAAAGCGTGGGATGAGAAAGATGAACAAGCCGTTGCGGGGTTATAGGCATCCGAGAAAGAACTGATCGAAGGATCGTAGTTTTCCCTAAACCCACCTCTCCAATGACGGTGACAAGACCTTTTCGTTCATTCACTCCATACCAAATCGCCCCTAAAGCCTGCTTGTGACTGGGACTTAAAAATAAAAACTCTGGATCAGGAGTGGTATGAAATGGCGACTTTTGTAAATGGTAATACTCTAAATACATGAAAGACGTCTCTATTATGCCTTTTGAATGATTCTGGCCAAAATCGGCAATCCCAGATCTCTCGTCAGATATTCCGGTCGGGTATATCCACCCTCGAGAAATTCCACCACGAATCCAAAACCGACTCCTCCCACTAAACCGGCGAGAGCTCCCAAGAAAACGTAGAGAATTTTTTGGGGCTTGACTGGATGAAGGGGAACCATCGCAGCTTGGATGACGCTCATGTTTGCCAAATTCAAGCGGTCCATTTCCTCTGACACTCGTGCCTCTTCCCATTTGTATAAATACGTTTCATAGTTCTTCCGATCCATGGCTAGGTTCAAGTCCAATGCTTCCAACTCTTGCTCCTGAGATTCTAAATTGCGCAATTTGTATCTTAACTCCATAAGTTGTCGAGTAATTTCCTGTTCTTTAGAGAACAGTGACTGCAAATTAGCCTCTCCAGCCACAATTTCCATTTCCAGTTGCTGAAAAATCGGATTATTCCCTTTCGTGATCCGGTCCGAATGCCTACCTTCTTCTAGCTGAATAAATTGAGAAATAATGGCAATTTCTTCCCGCACTTCTTTCACGTACCGGCTACGCTCTTTATATTTAGCCAATAATTCCTGCTCCCGTCGACGCAAATCCAGTAATTCACTCTTGGCTTTATCAATCGAGGTATTACCCTGATTGACGCTACTCAGTGAAATACTCGTAGGCATACTCCCTTTCTGGGTTTTCAAAGACCTCAATTTACTGCGTTGTCCCTGAATATCATGCTGAACGGTTTTCAATGTCGTATCCATTTCCTTAATTTGCTCCAGGAACAACCTACGCTCGTCTTCCAAGGAGGAAAGACCGACGATTCGTTTAAAGGTCTCGAGGTCCGCCTTGGACTTATCAAACTTTTGCTTATAGAATTGAACTTGTTTTTCAAGAAATCCAGTATTGGGATCGCTATAAATTCGCAAATGCTTTTCTTTTAAAAATTCCACCAATAAATTGACCGCCTTGGCGGCGATGATAGGATCCTCATGCTGCCATGTGATTTCCAGGACGTTAGAATCCTTCGCTTGAGATACCGACAAATGATATTGAAACTTCATAATCGCCTCTTCCAGAGTACGACCCGGTGTCGATGTCTGCCTGGAAAGGTCTGGATAAACCGTTTCCACTGTCAAATATTCCAAGACTTTCTTGATGAGATCTGCACTTGAAGCAATACGAATTTCAGAATTTATTGTGGCTGCCCGATCGATGGAGATCGTGGGATTGCTTTGCCCGACTTCCGATCGGTAAATATGCTCACGGCCAATCTTGATAAGAACGCTGGAATACGCTTCATAAACAGGGGCTTGCACGAGAGTGACAAAAGCCGTCAACCCCAATGTCACGATAAAAACAGTCAAAATGACATTTTGATGCTTAAATAAAACAGTGAAGACATCACGCAAACTTAAAACCCTCGAAGAAGCTTCCCAAGAACGTAAAGTTGAATCTGAAATCATCACCCTCCTTGAAACATTAATTCAAGGTAAAAAATGTCCCAAAACCAATTGGAATATTTTTCCGAATATACAAATTTACAAATTGGTTGACATCGGCAATCGCCGATTGAGGCACATATACGACATCGTACGGAGCCAGCCGAATATCAGCCTGTTTATGATTCCCTTGTAAAATGTCTTCCAGGTCAACTTTAAATACAAGCGGATGGCTTTTCGGGCCACGGCGAATGATTAATACTTCCTGCAGCTGTCCAGTGTCCTTGACTCCTCCAGCACTGGCAATAGCTTGAAGTGCCGTTAGCGAACCACGGATTTCAACCTCACTGGGATGCTCTACTGCCCCATCCACGTAAACCCGATGCTGAGCGAACGACTTCACAATGACGGTGAGTTCAGGTTTTTTTAACTCTTCGTTATACAAAACTTTCAACTGATTGGTGAGTTCAGCCGGCGTTCGACCCGCTGCCATCACCTCACCAGCCAGCTGCAAGGAAATCCGGCCATCTGGACGAACAGGAAGCTTTTCCTCGTTTAACTCAGGATTAAAGAAAAATTTCACATCTAACTCATCATGGGGCTGGATACGGTATTCCTCAATAAGAGGGGGATCAACCACATTAATATCCAGAACCGAAAAACCAGGAGGACCAGAGGGGAGTGATTCCAAGCCGGCTTTTTGGCTACACGCCATAATGATCACAAGAAGAAGGAACAGACCGAGGCGAATGACCATAGCAATCCTTTGCTAATTCATTGGGAACATCACTCACCTTGTATTTGACATGATTCTGAATGCAAATTGGACATCCCTATGGGAGAAAGGATCGTTCTCCTCCCAATCCTCAGCACATTCAATCCACGCTCATTAATTAGAGGACGAAACAAATCCCGTCAATGAATCAGAATCACCAAGATCATGCCTTCAACGAAACACCCGTTCCACGAAGGTTGTAACCTTTCCAAACTAGGATAGGGGGGACACCAGAAAAAATCTTGAAGAACAAATTATGAAGGAGGAATAAAAACGAAGGTATAAATACATGATAAATATGTATGAGTATACCTAATTTAGAATGAAAAATGCCAGACCAATCTCGCCATGTTCACCCTCAGCAAGAACTCCCAATAAAGAAGACTCCCTACATACCAAATTCCAGCGGAGGGTATTCCATCCCTCTTAGCCAAAGACACTCCTCACCCTTCCTATCGACAAGGCAACCCCCTATTCATCCTTCTAGACAGGAGAAGCAAATGGGTTATACCGGCTCAAGACACCGCGAACTGTCATTACGAGGATTATTGACGAGAGAACTCCCAGGAAAGGATTCCATTGCATTGGCTGGGTAAGATTCTAGTAGGGAATGGAATTGATCGAAATTCTTTACTGCGGGATCCAAGCACACGCCATATTGGCCAGGAGAAAGAATGACCGGCACCCGGTGGTGATAATAAAACAGGAATCAAGGGACCCTTGATGTAGGATTTCCCAATGATCCCAAATCCCGGCAAACACAAAGGGGCGGTTTTCTGTTAAGTAAAGACCCCCAGCAAGCTGGGGGGTATCCAAGAGCAGATTTTTATGAATATAGCAAGGTTGCGTCTCTGTGCCTATTCGCTTCCACTCATAAAACCCATCCGCCAGAATGAGACAGCGTTGTTGCTGAAAGGCCTTCCGAAAAGATGGTTTTTCAGCTACCGTTTCGGCAAGCATGAATCAGGCGATGTCAGGCGAGCTCCTTGGCCCAAGAAGGCACCGGATGAAACTGAACATTCCTTTTCCTGAGAAGTGGGATTGACACGGACGCATGCGATCAGCGGAAGGGCGATGTTGCTGGGTCCAAGGACGGCAGGATAGGAGGCCCAATGATTCCGCAAGACCGTGAAAATTTCTTTACGGGTACATCTTCACACATCAGACGAGTCTCTTCTGGCCGGTGCGTTGCACCCCTTGAGAATCTACCATTAGAGGACCTATTGCGTGACCATGATGTGAACATTATGTGCTCATTCACCAATCATACGCATACACCAACATTCCAACCCGTTTGCCTTTTGTGGAATCGGATGCGGCGTCGGCATGAAAGAACATAATAGTCACCACCGCCGGCACATCGAAACAAAATCGCCCGTCTTGATCAGTCTGGGCGGTCTTCTCGAACCGTTGAGCCCTGAGGATCTTGAGGTTCAATGCGCCGCCGTTGGACGACTTTGACCTTAAACGCTTCCTGGGTATACGAGAGGTGACCGGGATAACAAGACATAATCGTGAACCCCCGGATGAGTTTTGACCATTATCCAAAGCAAAAACACCTGCCCGCAAACCGGACTTCGTCCCCGCACCCGCATACGGCGCATATTCTTCGGCACAAACTCAGCTTGCCGTTTATAGACTCGAGCGCAGCCTGGCCATAGACCCAACAATAAACATGGCAATCCATCACTTCATTGATCCATCCTCCTCAACATTCAGCACAGCCCTACCCGAACGCATCCAGATAGATCTTTCATCGGCTGACAACCCCTCAAGACTTTACAGCCGACGGTTAAGAAACGCAGGAGAAACGGAAGGTGGAGCCAGGAAGAAGAACTCGGAGTAGATTACGTCCCCAAGAACTGGTAAGAACCGTACACCGACCGCCGAAAAAATAAACGTGATTTCCTTTTCGCAATTCGCTTATACAGCAACCAATAGCCGCCGATGGGCACACTGGCCAACAAGAGAGCCGAAAAGAAATGTACCACATCACCAAGCATATGGCGAATATCGGATTGGCCGGGCACCTGTATGTAAAGACTTCCTGTGAGCAGCATCGCCACCCCACGGCAACGTATACTGACATTCATGAATATCATCTCTGGTAGAGGAGGAGAACCGCCCGGCGGAGAGGGAACTCAGATGATAGTCCACCAAGCATGCAGACTGAGGGGATCAGCTCGACTTTCCGATGAGCCGCAGTCACCACAAGTCAGGGGATACGCTCGCAGCCTATCCAGCAAATAACTCACTTCAATATTCGCATACCGGTCGTAGCGTTGACGTCCGTCCGTGACAAACAACGCGTCGGCCTCATCAAACAACAAAATCGACTTTTCGCCTCCCCAGCCGTCGTAAGAAGCTTCGCGGATTTTTCCGTTTCGCCAATATAAGGACTCGACCTAGCTCAGATCTATGCGATAATCGCAAACCCGAGCTCACGGACACAATATCCGCCGCCATCCGTTTCCCAGACCATAGGACCAGAAGAAGCACCGCCAACCTGCCATGAGGCAATCCTTGTTTTCATTGTTGCAGGCACCATGAATCCCGTCCGGAATCCCGAGCCAGCAGCTTTCGCGATAGTCAATCGCACTGGACAAACGCAGACCAGCTCCCACTCCTGGAGGTTCAAGAAAATGGCGTTTTCGTGGGCAAGCATCGATGGTCCATCGCAAAATCCACCGTTCTTTCTTAAAGGCTGATCTTGATTCTGGAAAAAATCCGTACTGAGCGCGTTGAATTGTACAACAGAGACCGTCGTTTAGAAAGTAAGTGCAGCAATTTTTCAGCAACGGCCATCGATTACGAGGTCAAGTCCAACATCTCCATGAAAGAGTGGGCTTCCCCGATTCATACAGCACCTATTCATTATTTTCGTTACACTGGAAGGATCCGCAACACCCATAGTGAAGACGTACGGGCTCCCTCTTTCGAGGGGGATACACACTTCCGTTGAATTCTATAACGGGGTCGCAAATCGATGTACAGTACGCGCGAGGGTACAGCACACGCCTTCAAGGAGTTTCATTTTGCATGCGGTGATGAAATTCATGAAATAGGACCTCTATAATGATGAAAAACCTCCTTCACCCCCAACGGGAGGATTACCCATCAACTCGTGGCCGCCTTTGGCACGACAACCGCCGAAGAGGGCGCCAGACATCACAGAAACATTTACGGCCCCAAATGGCCAACGTCCCCTGATTGCCAGCGACCAACCGGCCAAAGGGACGGATGAGACACAGGATGAGAATACCTTCACCAACCACCCACAGCTTAGACACCGGACCCTGGCACCAACGTGCCGGTGGCAACGATCAACGACCGACAGGTCGCCACCTTCTACGTCTAAAAACCTTAAATCCCCACAAGCCTGACTCCCAAACCTCGTACTCTTGCTTCAGCGTGCAGACACCGACAAGCCTTCTTCTGAGAGGGGGCAACCATGAGCGCGGTCAGAACGTCAGAGGAAATCCATAACACCATGAAACTCCCCTGATAATTTTATTGGTACTCGGAAATGCTGAGGAAGTTCCGACAGCTCCCCGCACAGAGGGGAGAAAAACTATGAAAACTCGGCAGCCGTCCATCAAAACACCAATAACCTTTCAAGCATATCCATGACCGATATCCCAACTGCCGGCGGGACGTTGAAGATTTTGGCAACAAACGGGCCGCAATGAAACGAGTCATGGAGCAATACGCCAAAGCGTCTGGCCGGAAAGTAAAAATACTCGACCATGTGAACCGAATGGCAAAGATGCGAAACCAACTCCAGCAGAAGACATCTATGACTGCGTAAAGGACCAAAAACCAGGACGTCAAAGATCCATACAACACCGATCGAAAACTCATGGGAAGGCGTGCCTCCCCGTTCACAGCACCGGCAGGTGCCTGGGCTCCCGCAACCAGGCAATGGGGATACGACAACCGATGCGAATTCTTCTCCATATCAGAATTCCCCCGACTCAGACTCACCCTCATCCGGAGGAATCGAAAGCATACCGCCCCGGCATCCAACGCGATTCACCATCTGAATCTTCCGGTCCCGGATGAGGAAAGCACTAATAGCAATACAGGCCCCGGCCCCTGATCCCTTCCCCGAGCTCCTCATGATAATTTCGGAGGGAAAGAGTGAAGAGGGGCTCACCAGCCAGACAACCAGCTTATCAATGACGGAGACCGAACCGATGGACATCCCCACAACGTTTCTACTCTGCATCACCGGTCCCGACCGCGGCAAGCGGTTGGCGATATCAACGGAGATCATACTAGGGCGATCGACTCTTGCCAGATTCTCAGCGACGACCGGGAAGTGGCAGACTGCCATGTGGCCTTTCGGTGGAACCAACAATTTCCCACGATTTCGCGCCATTGTTGACGCTCCCATTTTCGTGGATGGACATCGGGCCACAGAGAGGGCGATAGCAGTCAACCAACAACTTCGGATCGGACGGTATTTGGCAACTGGGTGGCGATTTGTCGCCAGGCTTATACCAGGTTAGCTCGATCACATCGGCGGACCAAATCAGTTCGGTGGCCGGCTTGGAACGTGTCAAAGGCTTCAACTTTTGGAATGTTCTCGGAGGTCATTCGAAACGCAGGGACGAGGGTTGATTGCTTTCACGTGGGCACGCCCAGCCACGACGCCAGCCATCTGAGAATCAACACCTCCTGGCCGAAACCTGGGCCTTCTTCAAGGTGTTCATGGTCTCTCTCCTCTGATCACCACCTCGGGTTTGTGTTTGCGCTGAATACTTCGGCAACTATAAACTCGTGCCCGGACTCATTGTCACCGGGTCATTCGCCCAGTTCCCATGTCCCTGCTCATCTTCTTTTCGAAGTGAACGTGCCTCAACGGAACATTTCGTTCATACCAGGTCCTCAAATTGGTATTTCTCGGCGGTATCCTCTCTCTTATCCCTCTCCTTATTTTTATTCGAACTACCGGCTTATCCGGCTGGCTGGCGCCGCCAGCCTGGGGAATTATCGAAGAAATCAGCCAAAGCCCGGTGCATTGTTATTGATGATCAATAGACTGCAGTACCGCTGGACGCTGGGCAGTATGCTCTTTGGAGCTGCGGTCGGAACTGGATTCGCTGCCTTTGAATCAGCAGGCTACGCACTGGAACAACTCCTGGCGTCCGGCGGAGGTGCCATGCTGGATAACATTACCTATCGGGGATTTTTGAGTATGGTCGGCGGGCATGTGCTCTGGACATCCATGGTGGGAGCGGCCATATGGCGAATCAGAGGAGATCAGGATTTTCATTTCGGCATGGTCAAGGATTCACGGTTTCTGAGAGTCCTTGGGATTGCCATGGCCCTACACATGGTGTGGAACATGCCGTTCCATCTGCCGCTCTACATGAAAGAACTGACGTTAGGGTTTGTGGCCTGGGTCGTAATCTTGGGGTTGATTCAGGAAGGTCTCAACCAAATCCACCAAGCCCAACAGGAATTCCTCGCCTCAAAACCTCCAGCCTCTTCCTGACATTCTCCACCGGATTCACATTTGCAATGAAAGCCATCAACAGCAGCCAAGAACCATCAAGAATCGTAGCGTGGCACGTCATGACCATCGTGGCTCATCTCACATAAGACACGCCTCCAACGATGCTTCCAACCGATACGCGCACTTCTGGCTTTCAGCCTGAACGGTTTTCGTTATTCGCAGGCGATCTCGTTAACCGCCTCTTTGGCGCCATAGGCCTTCCGGATACCGAAACGTTGACCTTAATCGGACGAAGCCTGGTGTTGATCAGCGTGACCTGGGGAGCTCTGGCTATCCTCGCTACGGCAAGCCAGGTTCACACCGGACCGGCAGGAGAAATTTTCTTCAAGGATTTCGCCACCTATCGGACTCATCATCAGAGCCCCCTTGTTATTCACGGCGCCTCTTCTCATGTTTACCAAACAGCTCTACCACGCCAAGTGGAACGCCATGGAGCAATACCATGAAAGAGCGACCGAACGGGCTAAAATCTTTGAGGAGAAATGGCTCTATGCCTGTAATACGTGAAAAATGAATGTGATGGGCGGGAGTGATCTGCTCGGGATGAAAAACCTGAGCGAGGGCTATGACCCCATCAGTACCATGCGGGTGGTCCCGTTCGACATGCGGTCGTTCCTCGAACTCATGGGGCAAACCCTTGGCTCGTTGCTTCCACTTCTACCGTATCTGAGCCTTCCTGAGCCTATCCAAACAATCCTTGAAAGCATCCTGCAACTCACCCGGCATTGATGTCACCCAGTGCCTGGTTGTGAGAGCAGACGTTCTTGGCCAACCATTCAATCAGGTGAATGGATAGTATGCCATGAAACGCATCAGATCTTAGGCTGCACCTTGGAACGTGACCACCAGCAATCGCCGAAAACCACATTTCATGCTTGCTGGTTAACCAACCTCGAGCCACCTGACGGCGGGATGGAGGGGACCATACAGGAGTGAAAAGGTCCCCTCCATTGTTGAGAGGGTATGAGATCGCCTTCAACCCAGGGATCGGGCTCACCCGCCGGAGAGGATGTTCCTAGCATCCCTCCTAGATACCAGCCATCCTCTCACTTCGTTAATGTTTCGTGAGCTTCCTCCAGTGAGCATAGTCAACGTGTCGGAATGCCTACATGCGGCACGTCAAATTGTTCAGCCTGCCGAATTGATACGACACATATCCATGAGCAACTGCGCCCGTGAACATGGTCATGGTTGAATCACCTGAATAAGTTCTTCGCGTTTCCCGGTGTCCAGATCAATCACCAAAATATTTCCGATACCCGGAGCATAGAACTTTTTCTCCACATGCCCAGGATCAATAGGAAGGAAATCATGGGTGACCACACAACGGTCCGCACAATCAGCCGCCGGAGCACGTTCCTGAGTTTCGGTCGTGGCGATCACTGTAGCCATATCCTCAGCCTCGCCGAGAGCGAACTCCTGACGGTAGATATCCCCGACTTCGGGATTGGCCTTCATGATGATTCCCGGTTTGGCGCCATCGACTCCTCCGGTCCACGATCCGTCGAGATTTGACAGTTCCCCGTTCTCGAAATTTTTGGCGATTTCACCGAAATACCACACATTGCCGAAGATGTCCTGAGCATACCAATCAATCGTGTCTTCAATCGTTTCTCCATGCTCTTCCACGACATCCCGAATAACGGTACATGTCACCCCGAGAATTTCTTTGGTCTCCTCTGTGACCGTCACCGTGATCGTTTCATCCCCGGCTTGCAGCACTCGGACCAGTCCTGGAACGAGTGGGAAATACGGATTCGGGGTTGCCGCAGCAGCGGCCGGGCTTAAGAACTCAGCGGGATTGATTTCAGGGTCATAGGGTCCCTCGCCGAGCGCCGTACAAATCTCAAGTCTGGACTTCTTTTGTTGATGACAGAGAGTTCGGGCTTCGCGATGCTCATGTTGGGCATCCCGCAGACATTCACGAAGATTCCCCTCATGACTGTCGTTGAGACATTTGCCATAGGCGATCCAGAAGTTGTCTTTGGCATCGTGCCGGCACGCCCGTAATGCAGCTTGGGCGGTGCCGGAACAGGTCCTCCTGTCATGATGACCACCGAGGGTTTCGTCCTCTTCGTCATCGTCCCGATCGAATGCCCACACAACCGTTCCCGATGGCACGAGCATCACAATCGTCAACATAAGTAACACCGACAAGAACAGAAACGGCTTCAATCGCTCAAAAGTCCGACAGAATCGGAGCTGGAACCCGCCCGTACCAGGATAAGACAGCTTGGTCATAACGTCTCCTCTCTGAAATTGTGAAATGTTGAACATGCATCATGTTTCAAACAGACGCTACCAACCCATTCTCACCGGAAACTGGTCGGACTATTTCAATTTGATAATGTTGGACAGAAGGAGAGCTAGACGGAGGGAAGAACTTCAGGACAGGGGAGCACGACAAAAAACGTACTGCCTTTTTGGACTTCACTGGAGACCTGAATGTCTCCACCATGTGAACGGGCGACGGTTTGGGCAAAACATAATCCCAATCCAAATCCATTCATCGGGGAACGACTATGGTCACAGCGAAAAAACCGGTCAAAAATGCGCTGCAAATCACCCGAAGGAATGCCAATCCCGGTGTCCGAAATCGTTAAGCGACACTCATGGGTGAGCCGGGTCAGCGACACACTCACCCGGCCTCCGGCGGGCGTGTATTTCATGGCATTGTCCAGCAGGTTGGCCGCCATCCGTTGGAGATGGGCTGTATGGCCACGGACATAACAATCCGGAGCGACCGCCACATCCAGCATCACATGCTTCTGCTCAGCGACCGCTTCAAATAATTCGCATAAATCGTTGATCAAGGCAGACAAGTTGACCGATTCCCTTCCTTCAGGGTGTACGCCGGACTCCATTTCGGCCATATCCAAGGTAGTATTAATCAAGTGGATCAACCGGTCGCACTCCTTGACGGTTTCGGCTGCGGCTGCCTTTTCCTGCTCCTTGGCCGGATAGTCAGACAGAATGCCTTCAGCTGACGCGCGAATGCGGGCCAAGGGACTCCGCAGATCGTGAGCAATGTTGTCCGTCATTTCGCGCATCCCCTGGATGAGGCCACGAATCCTCCCGGCCATCGCATTGAAGGTTTCCATCAGCGTTTGAATTTCTTTTTCTCTGGCATCGACCCGGACTTGTCGGCCTAGATCGCCACGCTCAATATCCCTCGCTGCGCGGCTCACTGCTTCAATCCCACTGACCGCTTTTCTGGCAATCAGCCAACCGATTCCTGCCGAAAGAGGGACACCGAAGAAGACCATTCCGGCAAACACTTTGAGCAGCATGTCCATGATCACGGCCTTCTGCTCCAGGGTTTCCCCAGCCTGGAATACCAGTCCAGGCCCGATTTGTCCAACAATCATCCTGGCAGGAACGTCGTGCTGAGACAATTCGAGGGTTCGTAGAAAAGGACCGGAAAAGGAACGGTTCTGGTGCATAACCTCCTGGGTGATCGACGGAAGATCCTCCCAAGCGGACAGATCGGAACTAAACAGACTATGTCCCTCCGCATCAAGCAACCGTAGAAATATTTTCGACTCGTCGCTGGCTTCGCTTTCTCTGGACAATTCCGCCACGACCTTATCCAACCCACGTTCCCGTAACAATTCTTGAAACTCCGCCACATCTTCCCTGAGATCTTCGTTCATCCGTCGATCCAGCAGATTATCCATATAGAGGTACAGCCCCAGCAAGGCGCACGCAAGACATAGCAAGAAGGCGGAGACATACCAGAACGTCAACCGAAACGTCAGCGTGTTGGGCAAGCTAAGCATGAGGATGTTTGAGAACGTATCCGAGCCCCCGCACCGTATGAATGAGCTGGAGGGTAAACCCTTTATCGATTTTTTCCCTGAGTTTGCTGATCCGGGCTTCGACCACGTTCGTTCCGGGGTCGAAATGATAATCCCACACCCGTTCCATGATCATGGTTTTAGATACGACATGCCCCGCATTCCGGATTAAATATTCCAGAAGAGCGAATTCTTTCGGTTGGAGATCCAGCTTCTTTCCGGCTCGGGACACGGTCCGAGCAAGAAGATCCAACTGTAAGTCTTCAAACGACAAGCTAGAAGGTTCCGCCACATGTTGCGCTCGCCGGAGCAGGGACTCAACACGAGCCAGCAATTCACTGAAGGAAAACGGTTTAATCAGATAATCATCCCCTCCTCTGCGTAATCCATGGATCCGATCATCGACGGTCCGTTTCGCACTCAGGATAATAATCGGGAGTGACTTTTTGGCTTGTCTGATCCGATCCAGAATCGTCAACCCATCCACGCCCGGTAGCATAAGATCCAGGATACCCACGTCATAATCCTGAGTGAGCGCCGCCTGCAACCCAATCTCCCCATCCGCCCAATGATCGACGATAAACCCGGCTTCCTTCATCCCCTTCCGGATAAAATCGGCAATAATTTGGTCATCTTCGATGAGCAGAATTCTCATGCAGCACGATCTTTCGCATCCTTTGAAGGCGCCCTCATCATGCCCTTTCCGATTTGATGAAAGTCAAGTTTGACTCTCCAGTCCCTTCCAGCCACTATTTTATCCCAGAGAACGCCGAGAGCCACATTATCATATGATGAACTTATCATTCGGTCGTTGAGTTAGTTGCCAAAGATTTGAGATAGTCTGTGGAAACTGATGGGGTTTTGCAATATCTGACGTTTCCATGAGCCTATCATCACCCATCAACCAGAGCATAGGCATTCTGGGCTTGCTCGTGATCGTAGGGTTCGGGACTCTTCCACAGGCCGCAGCACAGGAAACAACGCCCGCCGACACCACCACGCCTGCCTCCAAACCTGTCAGGATCTACCGAACGCCCGATGAGCGACGGGAAGCCGCATTAGGCAGACAACTCACGCCCTGGCTCCTCTTCGGAACGGTCGTCGATCTAGAAAAAGATTGGAGGACGACCAATCTTTCCCATGGACGAAAATCCGTCATGAATCCGGATCCGTCTCTGGCCATTGAATTGGGGTTCGAACTCACATCTTTCAAATGGCTTGAAGCAGAACTCCTCTTTGCGATCGAAGACAACGGACGTCGACATTATCAAGAGGTAGACGAAGGATTCGTCGGTGTGAACGTCGGAGAGTTTGGGGCCAAAGTCGGGCTGCTCTACCTTCCATTCGGAGAGTTTTACAGTCATTTCGTTACCGGTCCCTTGCTGGAATTCGGACAAACCCGAAGACCGGCCGGCATTATCGACTATACGTTGTGGGAGACGGTTGAGATTCTGGGATATGTGTTTGACAGCCAAGTCAACAAGCAGGGAACCCACAGAAAGGTTTCGATCGATTGGGGGTTGGCGGCAGAAGTAACTTTACTTGACGAATCGATCCGTATCGGCGGGGGATATATTTCCGATCTCGGAGAAGGAGAGGGAGATTTCTTTTTGGATTTCCGGAATAAGTTCAGACGACGGGTCCCAGGCTGGAACTTACACGGAATGATCGGACTCGCGCCGTTTGAATTCACTGGGGAGATTGTGCATGCCACGGAATCCATCCGTGAATTTCCCATGAATGCGGATAAACCGCTGGCCTATAACTTTGAGGTGGCCTATTACCCATCACAGTGGGACTGGATTCAGTTCGCCGTACGGTATGAGCGGACTGCCGAATTGGAAGATGAACCAGAAATTAGTTATGGGGTTGGTACCACGATCCGGCCATTTGAGAGCCTCAATCTGAGCTTCTCGGGGGAATATCTCCATGGAACCTTCAAGAAGGGATTTGCCTTGGATGCCGACAACAATCAACTACGGAGTTATGACCTGTTTGCACTCCAAACCACTATTCAGTTTTAAAAGATCCAATTACTATTGCAATACTGATGTTGGACGGAGGCTAGGTATCAAAGCTCCCGGCAATATCAATGGGAACACGACGCCGCGATACCGTGAGTTCGGCGGAACACGACAAAACATTACATCCCTGCAGCCAAAAAGAACCTGCACGAGTTAGGGTGTGAAGGCCATAACCCGTGAGGATCATTCATCTCGAAAAGGAAAAGGCCACCCGATTGGTCTATCGAGTTTGTTCGAGATAGAACTGATTTTGACTGCTGCCTAGGGAAGAACGATCCAATTGAACGGTTCCTGCCGCAGACAGTGGAAAGCTGCCGAGTTCAAATTCTTGGAAAAATGTGCCAGAAAAAATTCGCTTCA
>JACKFF010000023.1 GCA_020632595.1 Nitrospiraceae bacterium
TCAAGCCCAAAGCTAAAAAGCCTGCGGCTCAAAAACCGTCAACTTACAAAAAGAAGATTTCTGTCGCGAAGAAAACAACCGTTTCAGGAAAGGCTTCTAATCCGAAGTCTGTGGTCACAAAGCAAGAGGGGTCGGTGTCCAAAAAGAACGCAGGTTCGACCATAGCAAAAAAGGTGGTCACTAAGGCTCCTAGTCGATCAGTTCCATCCCCTACCCGTTCAGCCGAGACGAAGACGGGAGGAGAACCGCTCTCTCTCACGGAGCGCTATAATCTTGGTGGCCTTTTCGTCTGCGCAATTGAACGAGCGAACGATCCCGAGTCCAAGCGGCTTCGTGCCGTGCTTCGTCATTTGGATCTTCCCTCTCAAGAAAAAGATAACCTTCTTCGCTTGTCGCAAGGGTTCACGATTCCCAAATTGTTTGCGGATGGTGTGGGAGAGGACAAAGTCAGTCAGATCCTGACGGACTTCATCAGATTTGCGTTGGCTGAAGGGGCCTATGAGAAAAAATGGCGGGATGAAATCAGACAGGTTGGGGTGTGGTTGGGCTACTTTCCCCAGCAGTTCGAACAGATTGAACAGAAAGTTTTAGCCAAACGGTAGCGTGGTCCTGTCTACCCGAGATCGCGGCGGCCTTCGATGGATTTGAGCAGGGTGACCTCATCGGCATATTCGATATCCATCCCGACCGGAATCCCATAGGCGATACGGGAAACCTTGACCCCCAGGGGTTTTAATCGCTTGGTCAGGTAAATGGCGGTGGCCTCTCCTTCAATTGTGGGGTTGGTGGCCACGATGACCTCCTTGAATGCTCCATTCTGGACCCGGTTTTCCAGGTCATGGGTGCGGATATCTGCCGGCCCGATGCCGTCCAGTGGAGAGAGCGCCCCATAGAGCACATGATAGAGGCCTCGAAAGGCCCGGCTTTGTTCGATCGCATACAGGGTGCTGGGCTCTTCCACCACGAGGATGATCGTGGTGTCTCGTTTCGGGTCCAGGCAAATCTCGCAGAGCGGGCCTTCGGCAATATTTCGGCATTGGGTACAGAAGGAGACTCCTTCTTTTACATCACGAATAGCATCGGCCAGTCGTAGCGCCTCTTCTTTTTCCGTCTTCATGAGATGAAAGGCCAATCGTTGAGCCGTTTTTTGCCCAATGCCGGGCAATCGTACGAGTTCCCGGCTGAGACGAGCGACCAGCCCTTGAGGTTGGCCATTGGCTCTGGTGTGTTTGGTTGGAGTGGTTTCCAGCATGATAAACCTCGCTTGATGCTTGGGATGTGTTGAAAAATGCCGCCAGTGGCATTCTCGCCACTTGGCCGTGCTCACGTACTCCCTCATACGCTCCGCCCGTCTAAGCGGCTGCGGCCTTACTGGACCGGCCTTTTTGAACACTCCCGTAATTTTTCTTCGTATGGCACTCGGGTATTCAGCTGCGGATCAGTAGGCAAAACCTATAATAATTCAACAGCCTCATGGTTAGAACATGCCGGGAATGCCCATCCCTCCGGTGAGGGATTTCATTTCTTCGGCCATCAGCTCTTTCGCCTTTCGCAAGGCTTCATTGGATGCGGCGACGATTAAGTCTTGCAGCATGTCATGGTCACCGGATTTCAAGACTTCCGGATCGATGGTCAGTTTGGTTAATTGCATGGCTCCGTTGGCTTGCACGGTCACCATCCCTCCTCCGGCTGAAGCCTCGACTGTTTTCGTGGCAGCCTCCTCTTGAATCTTTCCCATTTTTTCCTGCATGGCCTGGGCTTGCTTTAAAAGATTGCCCATATTGGAGAATGGATTTTTAGACATTAACGTACCTCCTCATTTTGCGGGGTTCTTTCTGCCGATACGACTGTGCCCCCAAATAGTTCCAATGCTTGTTTCACCAAAGGGTGGGCCTTCACGTTTTCAATGAGATCCTGGTCCTGCTCAAGTTTTTTTTTTGCTCGTAATTCTCCGGTTGACGGCGGGTAAACCTGGCCCTCTTGAAATTCAATGACTTGGACTTTTATCGGCCGGCCGGCGAATTCCTCACATATTTGACCGATCAGCACGCGATTTTCGGGTTTGTCCGTTCTCCAGCGAGCAATCGAATCTTTTTTGGAATATCCCAGGACGACGGAGTCTGCCGTCATGGTTACGACACTCCCCTTCTCCAGGAAACTCCCGATATTGGGATGGTCATTAATCATGCGTTCAACGACGAGCTCCCAGTTTAACGTTACGGGTGGGCCAGACGTTGGCTGGGCAGACGTTTGGGGAGAGGCCGCCGGGGGTTCGCTGTTGGCAGATAAGGCCCTTCTCGGTACCGGCTTTTCCGCACCTGGTGGGGTTGAGGAAGGAAACATTGTTGTGGCGCCGCCACCGGGCCTGGGACGGGTCTGGCTTGCAGGAGTCACCGGTTTATCCACAGGCGCTTGGACTTTAGCAGGTTGTGTGGGAGGCGGAGTCGAGACAGCCTGTGGCAATACTTTTGCCTGTAAAGCAGATGCTTGAGGGGGTGCGCTGGCCTTCTGTTCAGTCGTGGCGGAGGTGACTGTCATAGGATCAAGCATCGCTGCTCGCACCACGGCGGCTTCAATGAGAAACCGTGGATGGGAGCTTCCTCGAAGACTGTCCTCTGTTCTGGAGAAAATGGAGAAAATGGCCTGTAAATAGGGCTCGGAGAGTTGTTGAGCTTGCGCGATGGTATGATCAACCTCCTCGTCTCCTAATTCAAGAAGGGTTTGCACTTGTGAGCGTGATGGTACCACGCAAGCCACCAGTAGATTGCGACATCGCTCCAACAGTTCCCGGCAATACACCCGGACATCAAAACCCTGATCGACCAACTGTCCCACGAGAGACATTGTTTGGGCGGCCTGGTGCCCAATGATGGCATCAATCATGAGCCGGACGAGTTCGTCGGGCACGGACCCAATCAACATTTCCAAATCGCCATGTTGGATGCGTTCTCCACCGAAGGAGACGGCCTGATCCAGGAGGCTCAACGCGTCTCGCATACTGCCTTCACTGGCTCGAGCCAGTGCCGATAAGCTTCGATCCTCCACAGTCACTCCCGTTTGGGTCGCGACGTGGCGTAGTTGCGTGATGATTTCCAAGCGGGAAATGCGTCGAAAGGTGAAGTGCTGACAGCGTGAAAGTATGGTGGCAGGAATTTTATGAACTTCAGTTGTCGCAAAAATAAAGACGGAGTGGCTCGGGGGTTCCTCAAGCGTTTTAAGCAGGGCGTTAAAGGCCGAGTTGGACAGCATGTGGACTTCGTCGATGATGTAGACCCGGTATGTGCCATGAAACGGCGCGAATTTGACGTTTTCGCGCAGTTCGCGGACATCGTCCACACCAGTATTCGACGCGCCGTCAATCTCGATGACATCCACCGAGTTGCCTCGGGTAATTTCGACGCAACTTGGGCAGGTTCCACAGGGTTGGCTGGTGGGACCCCGCTCACAGTTAAGGGATTTGGCCAGGATGCGCGCGACAGTGGTTTTACCGACTCCTCGCATGCCGGAGAAGACATAGGCATGGGCGACCCTTTTGCGGTCGATTGCATTGGTGAGTGTTTGCACGACATGGGACTGCCCTAGGACTTCCTGAAAACTAGTCGGGCGGTATTTCCGTGCGGAAACTTGAAATTCCATAATTCGCGTTAAGCAGGAAAAGAGCGGTTTTTTTATGAACTTCGAACACTGCCGTCCGGTACCAAGGCACGGAGAGCCAGCCGATAAATTTAGTCGGGGCCAGGTGATCCTGCGGCACACAGACTAGCCCACGTACCGTTGCTTCCTTCCGGACCTGGCGGGGTTTGCAGGATTCTGTCGCACAGGGCCCAGCCCCTAAATGCAGTCTCGATAGTTCATCGCCTCACGGACTGGCAAACATCATCTTTTGAGGATATCAGTGATCCTCACGGCAGACCAAATATGGCGGAGAGGGTGGGTTTCGAACCCACGGTACCATTGCTGGCACACGTGATTTCCAGTCACGCCGATTCGGCCACTCTCGCACCTCTCCGCGAACGGGTATCTACTTTGCGGCGACTGAACCTCTGATGAAGCCGTTTTGTCTTTTGGAGGGTATCTGTTCATCCCATCTTAGTTATCTTCTTCACCCGGGATCTGTTTGGTGAAAGACTGCCATCTTACCATGGGGGTCTGAGGGCGACAAGCAAGGAGGGGGAATAGTTACGAGCAGGGCGAGGAAGGGACAAGGAGATAACGCCCACCCTGTTTTTGGCCATTCAATCCTCAAGGTTCCATACCTTTTTGATATCGTATACCATGTTAGGAGATTCGGGATTGAAACATTCGTTGGCGTCGTGAAGATCGATGCAGGGCGGCAAACAAATGGCCTCGAAAGAAGAGCATGAAAACCGTCACAATGGGAGTGAGTGCGAGGACGATAACAAAACTCAAATCGGAGGACATCCCTAACAAAGAGAGCCACTCAGATAGTACGGAAAAGGGCAACGTGATGAGATGCCAGAAGTCCAGCCCCCCCCGTCTTCCACCCTGGCTGGACATTTCAAAAAAAAATGTCAGGCCGAATGGGCCGAAGGCGATGGCCACAGGCAAAAACCATTCAATCCAATTTTCAACGACAAAATCATAACTTTCCCGGACAACCTCGAGGGCGGATCCGTTCCGGCTCTGATAGATAACTTCCGGTACTGGATTGAGTAAGACGAAAATTAAGAAAAATACGGCTGTGCTAATCAGCGGTTGGTAGGGATTGGTCTGGAGCCCCATTTCGAGAAATAGCAAGGGAAACCACACCATAAATCCAACAGAAATAACCTCCCAAAAATATTGCCCCATACTTGGCAGGATATCCGGCCAACTCACACGACGCGCCCCAAGGACGGCCTGTTCCGTTAAGCTCAGGGTGGATCCAATGACAAGGGCATTGAGGGCGCCCAGGATAAACCCTCCGATCATGCCAAGCGGAGCGATGAGCGAGGTGACAAGCACGAGGCCTAAGGCAAAGGCGAGGAGGACCGGAATCAACACCCATGCGCGCGTGAAGGATTGGATCGAGGCGAGTAGCGCTTGATGGTACAGTCGAACTGTGGCCTGGAAGAAACTCTGCATGTGGCGAGGGAATGCTCCCCAGTTTTTATTCTTTGCTGGGCGGAGGGTATTGTATGTTGATGATGTCCTGTTGTCGCTGATCCCGGTCTTGTCTGATTTTTTCTAGCCGGCTAGGACGATTCCAGGTCCACCATTTGACGTGATCCGCAAAAGTGGGTGAGGGAGGGGTCGCGGACCCTACCGGTGACTCTTGAAAGTCATACCCTTGATATTGATCTTTTTTATCCAGAAATTTCTGGTAAATATCTTGATAGAGCTGTTTGAAGGTCATAGGGTGGTACCTTACCCAACTCCCTCAAGTCGATCAAGAGGGAAAATCCATAGGAAGGTTGAGAAGGCAGGTGGGTGGTCTTTGCTCTGTTCGATAATGCGCATGTCGATATTGGTCTGTTTTAATCTTCTAATTGTGGGTATAGTTTGGGTGCCGGGGGTTTTCTATACACTTCATCCCATACTCATCGGGGAGCATTTATGACCTGATGAGGGGGAGATGAAGCCTTCGATCGGGTTAAGGAGGACGATTGAATCGTCCATATCCGAATATTTTCCCCGATCAACCCGGATTTTAGTTGCAGTGCTTCCGGGAGGACTATTTTGGTTACCTGAATTTTAGGATGGCCTGAAGGAGATGGACGTTTTATAATAGGGAAGCCCGATAGGTAGAGGGGGGCCTGTTCCCCAGCGGATTCAAGGGGAGGAATCTCTTTTCAACGTCGCTGAAATGTGGCGAAAACGGTTACGGGCGAGAGTGGCGGAACTGGCAGACGCGCGAGACTTAGGATCTCGTGGGTAACCGTGGGGGTTCAAGTCCCCCCTCTCGCACCATTTCTTAACATTTATATTCTTTATTGTGTTTTTTTACAAGGATGAATGCTCATATGAAGTTAGAAATGACAGAGCTCGGGCCGGTGAAACGGTCGTTAAAAATCGAAGTTCCGGAAGAAGCCGTTAAAAGCGAATTTCAGAAGGTGTATGCCCAGTTGAGGCGTCAAGCCAAAATTCCTGGATTCCGACCCGGGAAAGCGCCAATCGCCCTATTGGAAAAACGGTATGCCGATCTTGTTGAGCAAGATGTGGTGCAGCGGTTGGTGCCCGATTATTACCAGCGAGCGGTGAAGGAAGCGGGGGTGGTCCCCATTCTTGTTGATATTCCGCCATTGGAACGAATGAAAGTGAAGTCCAATAGTCCATTTACCTTTACGGCTACGGTGGAAATAAAGCCCACTATTCAATTAGGAGATTATCGACCGCCGAATCCTATTTCCTTAAAACGGGACGCCCGAACGGTCACAGAAGATCAGGTTGAAAAGGCTCTCCAGAGCTTACGGGAGCAACATGCCGAGCTTGATGTGGTTCCTGAAGGAACCCCTCTTCGTGAAGGATTGCATGCGGTGTTATCTATTGAAGGGTTTGTGGAAGATCGGCCATTGGAAGGAACTCAGAAAAAAGGACATCTTCTGCACATTGGGTCCAAGTCGCCGATTCTGGGTGTGGAATTAGATGAGTATCTTATCGGAAAACAGGCGGGGGACATAATTGATATTCCGCAACCCTTTCCCCCCAACCATCCTGATCCTCACCTCGCCGGAAAGACGATGGTCCTCAAGGTGACAATTGATGCGGTGAAAGAGCAGAAACTCCCGGAACTGGATGATGAATTCGCTAAGGATTGCGGCGACTACGATTCACTGGAACATCTTAAAACCACCATCAACACCCAATTGGAAAATTTTCTGAAACAGGATCTTGAAGAAGGGTATAAAGATCAGGTGATTGAACGCTTGTTGCAGATGCACCACTTTGAAATTCCCGAGGTGCTGATTGAACGGGAACTTCAGACGCTTATTCGACAAAAAATGCTGAAGGACCATCGCCATGCCCATCGTGAAGATGACGTGGAAGAGCCCTTACGATTACAAGAAGAGGCTAAGCGCCTCCAACAAGAATTGCATCCGGAAGCTAAGCGGCGTGTGAAGCTGAGTTTGATTCTGGATGCGATCGTTCAGAAAGAAGGCCTTCATGTCACTGAGGATGAGGTGAACGCCGAAATTCAAAAACTGGCCACCTCCTTAAAGCTCCCGGTTGGTGAAATTCAACGCATGGTCGAAGCCGGGGGGCAGGGTGCGCAGGAGGAGTTCCGCGAACGGATGAAGGCGGAAAAAGCTTTGCAGTTCGTCTATCAAAATGCGGTCATTCAGGGATAACGGGTCGTACAGCCCTTCTGAATGCACCTGTTCTGATATCTATAATGAATGCCTACTATACAACACGAGGAGGTTTCAGGGAATGCTCATTCCGATGGTTATTGAACAAACAAACCGAGGTGAACGGTCATATGATATTTACTCACGTCTTTTGAAAGACCGGATCATCTTTATCGGAGCCCCGATTGATGATGTGTTTGCGAATGTCGTCATTGCACAGCTGTTGTTCTTGGAATCCGAAGACCCGGAAAAGGACATTCATCTGTATGTCAATTCACCTGGCGGAAGTGTGACGGCGGGAATGGGAATCTATGATACGATGCAATATGTGAGGTCGCCCATCAACACCATCTGTTTAGGGCAGGCCGCAAGCATGGGAGCCTTGTTATTAACCGCAGGGACCAAAGGTAAGCGTTTTGCTCTCCCCAATGCACGCGTGATGATTCATCAACCTATGGGAGGATTTCAGGGCCAAGCGACGGAAATTGATATTCATGCCCGCGAGATTTTAAAAATCCGCGAAAAATTGAATGAAATTATGGCCTTTCACACAGGGCAGCCTCTGGATAGAATCTCTCAAGATACCGAACGGGATTATTTTTTGTCAGGGGAAGAAGCCAAGGCGTACGGATTAATTGATGAGGTCATCGTCCGAAGTCAGGAAAAGGGCCACAAGGACGACGCCAAGTCAGGTTCAAAAAGTAAGGATTAAGGGCAAAGGAGGCATTTCTTATGGCGAGACAAGCGAAGTCCGAGGCCAATCTTCGTTGCTCCTTCTGCGGCAAGAACCGTGATCAGGTTCGAAAGCTCATTGCGGGTCCGACCGTTTATATATGTGATGAATGTGTCGGCTTGTGTAATGAAATTATCTCCGAGGATTGGCAGGAGTCTCGCCAGGAGATTTCAGCCAAACTGTGCAAGCCGATGGATATCCACCAACATCTTGATCAATACATTATCGGGCAGGATCAGGCAAAAAAGGTTCTCTCGGTTGCCGTCTACAATCATTATAAGCGTATATCAGCAAATGAAATCGGGGATGTTGAACTTCAAAAGGGCAATATTCTGATTGTTGGACCGACCGGAACAGGAAAAACCTTATTTGCCCAGACACTAGCCCATTACCTGGATGTACCATTTACGATTGCAGATGCAACGACGCTGACGGAAGCCGGGTATGTCGGTGAAGATGTTGAAAATATTATTTTAAAACTTTTGCAGGCTGCAGACTATGAGGTTGAGCGTGCTGAACGGGGAATTGTCTATATTGATGAAATTGACAAAATTACCCGAAAGGCCGATAGCCCATCAATTACCAGGGATGTCTCAGGTGAGGGTGTCCAGCAGGCCTTGTTAAAACTCATTGAAGGGACCGTGGCTAATGTGCCCCCGCAAGGAGGGAGGAAGCATCCCCACCAGGAGTTTATTCAAGTCAATACGACCAATATATTGTTTATTTGTGGTGGGGCGTTCGTAGGGTTGGATTCCATCATTGAGCGGAGGTTGAACCAAAAGCGGATGGGCTTTGGCGCCGATGTACAAATACGTGGGCAACATCAAATTGGTGACTTATTCTCCAAAGTGGAACCGGAAGATTTACTCCAATATGGGTTGATACCTGAAATTATCGGTCGTCTGCCGATTGTCGCGGCTCTTGATCAATTGGATGAACCGGCTTTGGTCCGCATTTTAACGGAACCCAAAAACGCCTTGATCAAGCAATATCAAAAGTTATTGTCCTTGGACAAAGTAAAATTGAAGTTTGCCGATGGAGCGTTATTGGCAATTGCCAAAAAGGCCCATTTGCAAAAAACGGGAGCACGTGGACTTCGGGCCGTCTTAGAGTCTGTGATGTTGGACTTGATGTACGAGTTGCCGTCGCAGGCGGAGGTGAAAGAGGTGTTGGTGACCGAAGAGTTCATTCACGGCAAAGGTGAGCCCATCAAAGTCTTTGAACATCAGAAAGGGATCAAGCCCGCTGTCGGATCTTAATCTGGTTTGGGATTCTTCTCCGTTGGTGTCGCTATCTCCTCGTGCCCGCATTCCGCATTGTGACAGAGAATTTTGCTTCCCCTTTATTTCCTGTCTGTTTGGATCAAGAATGGAGCCTGGTATTGTGTGCAGGGGAGGGGTCCGGTGCACTTAATCATTGCTCCAGGAATACAATGTCTTGCCTTTTTTGTGCTCTTTTAAACCATGTCTCCCCGCAATCCTTGACAGCGCATTTGACGCCAGGTTTTAGGGGTTTTGTGGAGGGTATTGAAGGCAGGCGCGGAAATTCCCAATGCTCGCGTTCTCTCGATCGTCAACCGGGTTTGAGCTTTTTGGCTTTAGGAGTTGGTTTTTTAGTAACCGGTTTTTTTGTCGAGGGCTTCTTGGTCTCGGCCTTCTTCGCGGGCAACTTTTTGCCGCTCGCGGCCCGGTCCTCGCCGGTCTTGGGTTTACGGGCCTCAAATTCGAATCCGACCTTCCCGTCATCCCCGCATTTCAGATAAGCCTTGAACTTGCGACGGGTTCGTGATGAAACAAAACCGGTCAGCAATTCGGTTCTCCCGTCGCTCAGCAATTTTCTGATCTGAGTAGGTTCAATTTCCTGTTGCAATATGACTTTGCCTGTTCGAAAGTCGCAAGTCTTGTTCGGGCCGACCGCCTTTTCGCAGGTATAATTCATGCCATGTTCATAAACCGATGACTGACACTTCGGGCAAGTCCCCAGTGATTCTTGGCCGTGAAAATCAACCGGTTCACTGTTTTCATCGTCATCATTTTGACCGAAGTCAAATTCAAGCTTGTCTTCATCGTTCAGTTTGAGGATTGCCGCAAATGGCCGGCCGAGCCGACTGCGAAATCCCTGCAACGGACCAATCGTGCGTTCGGCAAGCAGAGTTTCGGCTTCGGGCACTTCCAATTGACGGCTGCCAGGAATTTTCGTAATTGAAAAATCGCATTGTGTGCAGGAGAATCGTTTGTAGTTTTCTTTAACCAGACCACCGCATTTGGGGCAGGGTGACTGCAGTGTTGAGTAATCGCCTGGAACGGTGGTTGCGCCGTAATTTTTGGCTCTCGCAACAATTTGTTCAACTACATTGCTGATTTGTTCCATGAACGCTTTGCGGTCCAACTGACCTCGTTCTATCTGCGAAAGTTTGCTTTCCCATTCGCCGGTCAGTTCCGGCATCGTCAGTTCGGTCACCCCCAGACCGCGCAATAAGGTCAACAGTTGAAAGGCCTTGGTGGTAGGCATCAGTGACTTGTCTTTGCGCAATAGATAGTTCTCGCTAATTAAGCCTTCGATGATCGCTGCGCGGGTTGCCGGTGTGCCCAGACCTTTTCCAGACATGGCTTCGCGCAAGTCATCATCATCAATCAGCTTGCCGGCGCCTTCCATCGCAGAAAGCAGTGTGGCTTCGGTATATCTGGCCGGTGGTTTGGTCGCCATGTCGCGAATGTCAATATCGCTAACCGTAGCTTTTTCATTCTCCCCAACCGCTACGAGCGTGCCTTCACCGGCAATGGCTTCACGGCCGTAAATGGCCAACCAACCCGGTTTGACCATAACCTTGCCTTCGGTCTTGAAGTGGTGCCTGTCAATCCGGGAGATACGGGTGGTGTTTCGAAACTCCGCAGGTGGGAAAAAGACCGCCATGAATCGACGTACGACCAGGTCGTATATCTTGGCTTCGGCTTCGCTGAGGTTCTTGGGTGCCTGCGATGTGGGGATAATGGCGAAGTGATCGGAAATTTTCGCGTCATTGAAAATACGTTTGTTCGGTTGGACCCAGTCATTGCTCAAAATTTTCGCCGCATGTGGCCCTATGGGATTGCCGCCGCTACCGCCGGTCATGGCTGACAAACGCTCACTTGCCTCATCACGCAGAATGCCCAGGGTATCTTGCACGGTAGAGAGATAGTCTTCCGGCAGAGCACGCGAATCGGTTCTTGGATACGTCAACACTTTGTGGCGTTCATAGAGCGCTTGCGCCAGCGATAATGTTGTCTTGGCCGAAAAGCCAAACCGGGCGTTGCCTTCACGTTGCAGACTAGTCAGGTCAAACAGCATCGGGGCGCTTTGCGTGGTCGGCTTGGTTTCTTCAGTGACCACCGCCTCCTGACCCTGGCAGGCCTGCCTGATTGCTTCAGCTTGATTGCGTTCCCAAAGTCTCTCTGCGCGCCGTTCCGCGTCTTCGTCATTCTTTTTGAAGTTTGTATCAAACCAGCGACCTGAATACTGTCCGGCCTGGACATCAAACTGGGCATGCACTTCGAAGTAGGGCCGCGAGACGAATTGCTTGATCTGTTCCTCGCGCTCCACGACGATGGCCAGGGTGGGTGTTTGAACCCGGCCAACGGTGGTGAGGTAAAAACCCCCGTCTTGGGAGTTGAACGCCGTCATGGCCCGGGTGCCGTTAATGCCAACCAGCCAGTCTGCTTCTGCCCGGCAGCGGGCGGCATCAGCGAGCGGCTTCATTTGTTCATCCTCGCGCAATTCCTCAAATGCTTCGCGAATGGCCTTGGGCGTCATGGACTGCAGCCAAAGCCGGCTTATCGGTTGCTTAGCCTTAGTGTGTTGGACAATCAGTCTGAAGATCAGCTCGCCTTCGCGCCCGGCGTCACAGGCGTTGATAATTCGGTCGATATCTTTGCGGCTGATCAGCTTGGCGAGCAACTTGAGCCGGTCCTCGGTGCGGGCGATTGGGTTCAGGTCAAAGTGATCGGGAATAACCGGCAGGTTGGCAAAAGACCACTTGCCCCGTTTGACCTCTACGTCGTCAGGCGCCTTGATCTCAAGCAGGTGCCCAACGGCTGAAGTTACAACATAGTCGTCACCTTCAAAATAATCCTTCTCGCGTTTCAGTCCGCCAAGCGAATGCGCGATGTCGGCTGCAACAGAGGGCTTCTCGGCAATTATCAGCGATTTACTCATTAGCAACCACTACCAGGGAAGGCTCCTTTGGTATCTTTGATGTACGGGAAACCGATACTCATGGGTGTAAGATCCACTACAAACTCAGGGTGAAAACGGTGTCGTCACAATCCACCTGCTGCGATGTGACTGGTTTTTTCGCGTGCTCATCATAATGATGGCGTAGGGAAGAGGCAAGTTAGGCTGGAAATTCAACTCATTTTTTCCAGCGGCTGCAGCCGTTCCAGGCAGCCGCCAAGGCCAGCCTACCGACGGTTCTGTCGCAAATTTATTTTGAAGGCAATAAGGGGTTTTTGCTCCGTGTCTGACAGATGAAAATGACTATCTTTACTGGTTTTTTCAACTCGGGCCAACCTGAAAACCCCTGGCGTATCTTACAAATCTATTTTTTGCGACATAGAATCCCCAAAGTTGTGTTCGAGGTCAATGCCCGAGTTGCCCTTCGGGACGCCTTTAAGATGACCCACAGATGCCGAGGCTTGGTCATTGCATCCAAAATATTTGGACAGGGTTTCGGCTTTGGTAGGCGATTCGACGATGACGAGTGATTTAGGCATAGACCATGAAGAAAATCATGTATTGTTTACGAGTAAAATTTTTCAGAGGGAAAAGACATGCTGGTATACTATCCGATGCACATCCGGAGATACTGTAGGCCCGGTATCTGCTTTATAAGCCCTTTGATCTCCAAAGACAAGAGAATGCTCATGACTTCAGATGGGGTATAGGCGCATTGATTGATTAAATCATCCAGGGAAACAGGTTCCAGTGAAATGCAATCAAATAGATGTTGTTCCTCTGTTCCTAGTGCAGGCGCGGATGGTTGAGGCTGAAACGCGCCTTGTTGTTTCTCGAGTTGCTCCCGGAATGAGGGTTCTAACATAGGAAGAATTTCTTCCACAACATCTAAAGAATTTTCGACTAATTTCGCTCCCTCTTTAATTAGGCGGTGAGGGCCACGAGTCAACGTATTGGTCACATTTCCCGGTACGGCAAAGACTTCACGGTTTTGCTCTAAGGCCATCCGAGCGGTAATGAGGGACCCACTGCGTGAGGTGGCCTCCGCAACGATCACACCAAGTGAGAGTCCACTAATGATCCGATTACGTTGAGGAAAATGGTAGGAATGTGGAGGGGTTCCCATGGGAAATTCAGAGAGAACGGCTCCCTGCTGTTCAATGCGTTGTCGTAGCGGACCGTGCTCAGGCGGATAGGTGCGGTCAATGCCGCATCCAAGAACCGCCAGGGTTCTCCCAGATGTAGCCAGTGCGCCTTCGTGGGCCGCGGCATCAATGCCTCTGGCCAGGCCACTCACAATCGTAAAGCCCAGTGCAGCTAAATCTCGGCTCAGTTGTCGTGTGAATGTCCGCCCGATGTGCGAGCCTTTTCTTGAACCGACGACGGCAAGGGCCTGTTGATCACGCTCTTGGAGCTGGCCGGTATACCAGAGTACCGGAGGAGGATCCGTAATGGTTTTTAATCGGGGCGGATAGTGAGCGTCTGCGAGTGTCAGGATAGCGTATCGCCCATCCTGCACGGCCTGCAATTCTTTGGCAATGTGATCTTGTGCCTCAGCAGATAGGGGTTGATGAATGGCCATGGCCAATGATGGAGAAATTTCACCCATTGATATGAGTGTATGGGTGTTCAAGGAACGAATGGCTTCTGGTGAGCCGAACCGGTTGATGAGTCTGGTATAAGTAACAGGGCCAAGTCCTTTGACTGCCAGAAGTTCCAACCAGCCTTGCAGGGTTGAGGTCATCCGGATCCTTTGCGAGGATGGCGAATACGAGTCCGGAGATCATCGTGAAATGATCTGCCTGCATGGCTCTCCACCCAGAAACTGCTCCAGGTTGGACTATGAAGAATGAAGACCTCCTGAATTTTCCGGAATCGGAGGGGAGATCCGGGTCCCCATTCCTTTCTGTTCCTGGAGACAAGTGGTACGGATAATGAGAAAGAATCGTGGAGGGCATCGTTCATGATTCAATCGTTCTCTCGTGGTTAGGATGCGGTCCGAGATTCGGCGCGTGAGGTCAATTTTCCCACCACGACGATGTCATATTGCTCAAGGTGAAGTAATGGATCCGCCTCAAATAATATTGGTTGTTGAAATTCCTGTTCGAGTTGCTCGATGCTGCTGTGTTCGGTTTCGAAGATGAGCTCAATCACTTTGGGGTTGGCCCCGACCACAATTTGTTGTGGTTGTCCGCGAGTCATTCCGATGCGCCGGATATCCCGAAAGATTTCATACGCCACCGTCATGGTGGATTTGGTGTACCCCCTCCCCTCACAGTCACTGCAAACTTCCGATAATGTCCGTAACAGATCTTCCCGGACACGTTCACGGGAAATCTCGATGAGCCCAAGATCGGAAATGCGGGAAATACGTGTCTGAGCCTTATCGCCTGCTAGGGCATCCAGGGTGGCCTGATACACTTTTTCACGGTTTCGTTCCCGTTCCATGTCAATGAAATCAATGATGATAATACCGCCAATGCCTCGTAATTTAATCTGATAGCCGATTTCTTTTGCGGCTTCCAGATTATTTTTTAAAATCGTTTCTTCCTGGTCGCGTTTTCCCACAAACCGCCCCGTATTGACGTCCACCACCGTCATGGCCTCTGTGTGATCAATGACAATGTGCCCTCCGGACTTAAGCCAGACTTTCCGACTCAGGGCTCTGGTAATTTCCAATTCGATTCCCAGGTGATCAAATAACCCCTCCTGCTTTTTGTCATAGAAATGAACGCGCGCCGCTTGTTCCGGAAGATAGCGGCGGACAAAATCTTTCACTTCCTCAAAGTCGGCTTTGGCGTCAATTAATAATCGATCGACTTTTTTGGTGAATAAATCTCGTACCACCCGGAGGGGGAGGGACAGATCCGTATGCAAGAGGGATGGAGCCGGTTGGCTGTTGGCCGCTTTGAGCGTGTCTTCCCATAAGGCGCTCAGGAATCTGACGTCCGTTTGCAGATCCTCTTCCGGTACATCTTCGCACACGGTCCTGACAATGTATCCATATTCGGGTTTCCGGATGCGCCGCATGAGGTCCTTCAGTCGATGACGTTCTTCGTCGTTCGTAATTCTTCGCGACACGCCAATATGGTCGACATTGGGCATCAGCACTAAAAATCGTCCGGGGAGGGAGACGTACGTGGTAATTCGAGGTCCCTTGGTGCCGATGGGGCCTTTGGAAATTTGGACCAGAAGTTCTTGCCCTTCTGTCAACAGGTTTTCGATGGGACGTGCTGTTTGGCGTCGGGGGCGCGGCACTTCCTGACTGCGTTCATCCTCTTCGCTGTCCACAAGAGTATCCCCGGGTTCCGTTCCGACCGATAGATCAGATACGTGAATGAATGCGGCCCGATCCAATCCGATATCGACAAAGGCCGCTTGCATACCCGGCAGAACTTTAATGACTTTGCCTTTGTAAATGTCCCCCACAAAATCTTTTTTTCTTGGACGGTCGACGTATAATTCTGTCACGACACGATTGTCGAGCACGGCAACCCGTGTTTCTTCACGAGTGACACTAATTGCAATTTCTACTCCCATAGTGATCTCCCTACATTCTCAGAAGGGACCAGAAGCTATTCTTCGTCAACATTCTTGGTGAAGAGATGTCGCTGATGTGGCCAAGCCAATTGGTTGGATCCGCCTGTCAAAATCTGAAATAGCTTTGTGCCCATTCTGTCAATAATTGTAAATGAATACTGTTATGGAAACATTTGAGGATGGTTCTGTGTGTCTACTTCCTTGTTCCCGCAAGTATGAGAAAAAATCCACGGCTTTTGGACTTTTCTGATTCAAATGCTCCGTTGTTTCCTTCTTTGTGCGATACCCTGCCCTACGCTATCAAAATCAAGCCACAGGGTACATGATACCTAAAGGAGTGACAGACGTCTCCGTTTCACGTTGAGCAAGAGTCCCAGAGCTGTGAGATTCACAACCATGGCGCTGCCTCCATAGCTCATGAGCGGAAGAGGAATGCCCACAACGGGGGCCAACCCGGATGTCATGGCAATATTGACAACAACTCCAAAGGCTATCATGGTGACTACTCCGACAGCCAAGAGAGTGCCGACGATGTCTTTGGCTTTCAACGCGATTTCTAAACCCATCAAAAATAAGAGAATATAGAGGGACAGTAAGACTATTGACCCAATAAAGCCCCATTCCTCTGCGAAAACCGCGAATACAAAATCGGTGTGGCCTTCAGGAAGAAATTTAAACTGGGTTTGCGTTCCCCCATATAATCCCTTTCCCAGTAATTGGCCTGAACCGATGGCGATGCGTGATTGAAGCCCGTGATAACCTTTGCCGCCCGGATCAGAATTGGGATCGACAAAGCTGAGAATCCGATCCTGTTGGTACTCGTGAAGGGAGCCCCAGACCCCGCCCCAGGCAAAGGGGAACAACATCAGTGCCGCCAAAATCACAAACCCAAAGGCCTTGGATTTCATGCCCACCGTGAGAATCACCACAAGAAAAATGGCCAGAAAACCCAAGCTACTTCCCAGGTCAGGTTGTTTGAGGATGAGTAAAAATCCTGGAAGCACGATCAGTCCGGGTATGATCAATCGACGAACCCAGCCTTTACGGGTGGTTGCCCCATAGTAGGCAGCCAGCATGAGTAGCAATGGAATCTTAATGAATTCTGAGGGCTGGACCGCAAAGGGGCCAAGAGGAATCCATCGTTGAGAGCCTCGACTGGTTTTTCCGGCAATTAACACGATGATAAGTAAGATCAGTCCGATCCCATAGAGCAGATAGGAAAGACGGGCGAGCTTGTGATAATCAATACCGACCGCGACCAGAAAGGCCAAGGAACCGACCACCATCCATGTGGCCTGCTTAAGATAAATAGGGAATCCGGTCGTCGACTGAGGGTTGGTCACGCTATAAATTGATAGGATGCCCGCAGAGATAATGGCCATAATGACACCCAGGAAACACCAATCGAAGGTGTCCAGTCCACGGCGATTCACATTGTCGTTCATTAATGACATGAGAGGCGTTGTTCTCCGTCTTTAGGAGAGCGGATTCCTTCTCAAAGAGAAGGCTCTTGGGTAGTCTCAAAACCCATATAGGCTTCGATGAGTGTTTTGGCCAAGGGGGCGGAAGCTGAGCCTCCATGCCCCATGTGTTCAACTAATACCGCCACGGCAATCTTCGGGTGTTCTACGGGAGCAAAGGCCACAAACCACGCGTGGTCTCGAAATTCTTTTTGAGGCTCCTTGTTTTTATCCTTGTCTCCATCCGGTTTCAGGGCAACAACTTGTGCCGTTCCTGTCTTGCCTGCAATGCTCACGAATTCTGATTGCGCCAGTTTGGCCGTTCCCTTCGTGACGACTGCCGCCAATCCTTCCTTGATATGGGCAAAGGTTTGGGGAGAAATGGCCAATTGCTGAATGGGTGGTTCAGGCTTTTCTTTGAGTGTGCCGGTTCTCCGAAGTCTCGAGGCTTTGAGCAAGCGGGGTTGGACCACTCGTCCGTTGGTTGCTACGATGGATGCCACTTTCGCCATCTGAATGGGCGTCACGGTTAAAAATCCCTGTCCAATAGAAATGGAAATGGTTTCGCCAGGGTACCATGGTTCCCGTTTGACCCTCTTTTTCCATTCCGAAGACGGGACAAGGCCCGACCGTTCGGAAGGAAGCGCAATGCCGGTTTTTTCACCTAATCCGAATTGACGAGCATAGGTGGAGATGGGATCAATGCCCAATTGATTGCCGGCTTTGTAAAAGTAGACATCGCACGATTCCGCGATAGCTTTGGTTAAGTCGACCTGACCGTGGCCTCCCGCCTTCCAATCACGAAAGACCCGCCTTCCAAAGGGAAAGGTTCCATGGCAGGGTATCATTTCCTGTGCGCTGAGGGTTTGAGTCTCCAGGAGGGCCGCGGCCATAATGATTTTAAATACCGATCCTGGAGGATACTGCCCTTGAATGGCGCGATTGGTGAGAGGGTGACGTGTATCCTTAAGAAATCGTTGCCAGTCCTTGGCACTAATCCCTCCCGAAACATCATTGGGATTAAACCCGGGTTTACTCGCTAGAGCTAGAACGTCCCCATTCCAGGGATCCAGGGCAACAATGGCCCCCGCTTCCTGTCCTAGAAGGTCCTCGGCGAGGCGCTGAAGTCGAATGTCGAGCGTCAGGTACAGGTCATCCCCGGCCAGGGGACGTCGAACTGAGAGAGACCGTTTTGGATACCCCAAGGCATCGACTTCAATCACTTCCTCTCCGGTTTCTCCAAGAAGATATTCATCAAATGTCCGCTCCACTCCATTTTGCCCGATGATGCGTCCTCCCTGAAGATGGGAAAATTCGGGGTCTTTAAGCTGTGATTCGGAAATTTCACCCACGTAACCCAAAACGTGAGAGGCATAAGTGTTCAGTGGATAGTGACGCTGATATTCAGGCTGAATCACCACACCGGGGAGTTCAAGCCGGTGCGATTCTATGAGTGCCGCCTCTTTCAGCGTAATGTCGGCTTTGATCTTGACTCGGCCCCTTCGGCTTTTTATTGAAAGTTTATTGGAAATCTCTTGTTGGTCAATATCCACGTAATGAGGTAACTGAGCTAAAAGAGCCTCACGGTCTTGTATGTCTTCCAGGGAAACATACAGTTGGAAGCTGGGAATATTATTGGCGAGAAGTTCGCCGTTCCGATCATACAGAAGTCCTCGAGCCGGTTCTAAGACAATGGATCGAGTGCGATTGTCGCGGGCGAGTTCTTGATAGTGCAATCCGTCCCGAACCTGTAATTGCCAAAGGCGCAACCCCAGTAACACCAATAGCATCAGAAAGCCGATCTTGACGAATATTAACCGACTTTGAATATTGGCAAGTTCGTTAGCCTGGCGGGAAGTATCCAGCATTGTGCGGGTCTTATCGTGGTCCCCGTCCTAAGTGTACCATACTCAGCGATGGGCCAATGCACTTAATAACCCAGAAAATCCCTAACGTCAGGAGGCTATTATAGAGACCTTGCGGGAGAAGACCGGAGGAGAGGGCGTGAAAAAGGATCGGGGCATTCACAACCGGATATGCTACGATGAGAGAGGCTAATCCGCATCCTAACGACAGGGCGAAGCTGACAAGCAAGATTGCGGGACTGGTGACGGTGGAAAACGTGTGGGTTGTGACGCCGGCCAGGGCTCCCGCGAGCCCCTTTAAGATCATATTGAGCCCAATACCGCCCGGACTGAATAAATCTTGAAAAAGTCCCACCGTCAGTCCGATCCTGAGTCCTTTGTATTCTCCTGAGTGAAATCCCATGACACAGGCTAGAATGAAACATAGGTCGGGGTAAATCCCTTTGGCGGATAGAATTGTGCTAAAGGAGGCTTGACCCAGAACTACCCCAAAGCACAGAAGGATGTCGAGAAAAATAGTCACGAGATGATATTAAGGCGAAAAAGAGATGGGCGGTTTTGGTAATGATGAAGGGGGAGTAGGCTGAAACGAGGTAATGACCAGAACCGCTTCCAGTTTTGCAAAATCGACAATTGGATCAATTTCACCCAATTGAAATAAGTCGGTATCGGCTTTGGTAACCTGTTGAATCCGGCCAATTTGGAGTCCGCGGGGAAAATCATCCGTTAATCCAGATGTGACCACTGGATCTCCCGGCTGTACAGGCGATAAAGGAGGCAGATATTTCATATGAATGGTTCCTTGAGGGGTTCCCTGCACTAGACCCTCATCCCGGCTTTTTTGAATCATTCCGGTAATCGCGACGTTGGGATCGGAAAGCAGAAGTACGACCGCTGTCGTGGGGTTGACTCGTACGACACGACCTACTACTCCGGCATCGGTGATGACTCCCATTTCCGGATGAATGCCGTCTTGGTTGCCTTTATTGATGATTATCGCCCGATACCAATTGGAGACATTCCGGCCGATGATTCGAGCCGGAAGGGTCGTCATGGGTGCGGTTTCCTGATATGCCAGCAATTGTTGAAATTGCGTAGTAATAATGGCATGTTCTCGAAAGAAATTCTGCTCCCCTTGTAGGCGCTGTACTTCCTGCTTTAGCTGTTGGTTTTCTTCCCAGACATTCTGTAGGGCGATGTAGTGGTCCCAAGCGTGACGGATAGAACCCTGTATCGAGGCGACAACATGAAGGGGGACTTCCAGAATTCGTGCGAAAGGCCCTCCAACATGACTTAACCATTCCTGAGATTGTCGCGGTAGAAACAGCAGGAGGGCGAGGAATAGAATGAAGATAACTCCTAGAACTCGCCGGATACTGGTGGATATGGGAAAATTTGTCTCTGATCGAGGCATGCAAATTGAGGGAAGCTCAGGGATTCAGCCTGGAATGCGAAGCAAGTTTCCGAAGGAGGCTGAATTCTTCAAGAGTTTTCCCTACTCCCAAGACAACCGAGGTTAAGGGGTCATCGACAGTAACTATGGGTAAAGACGTTTCCTCACGTAGTCGATTATCCAGCCCTTGAAGCATCGATCCGCCTCCGGTCAGCACGATCCCGCGGTCAATAATATCCCCTGCCAATTCAGGCGGAGTGTTTTCCAAAGCCAGACGGATGGCTCGGATGATGGTGGTGAGGCAATCTTGTAACGCTTCTCGTATCTCATTGTCGTCAACGAGGATCGTTCTGGGGATGCCGGACACCACATCTCGCCCTTTGACGGCCATTTGCTTTTTTTCAGCCAGAGGGTAGGCTGAACCGATTTCCATCTTGATGCGTTCTGCCATATGTTCGCCGACTAACAAGCTGTATTCCCGCTTGAGATAGCTTGTGATGGCTCCATCTAGTTGATCGCCCGCGATACGGACCGATTCACTGTACACAATGCCTCCCAGGGAGATCACGGCGATGTCGGTAGTACCTCCTCCGATATCGACGACCATATTGCCGGAAGGTTCGGTAATTGGTAATCCTGCTCCAATGGCAGCGGCCACCGGTTCCTCAATCAGATAAACTTCACGGGCGCCGGCAAGCTCGGCTGATTCCTTGACGGCACGTTGTTCGACTTGTGTGATCCTGGATGGGACACCAATGATAATGCGTGGCCTGAGGAGAGTTCCCCCGCGATGAACTTTTTGGATAAAGTGGCGTAGCATGTGTTCCGTCATATCAAAATCAGCAATAACACCTTCTCGCATGGGACGAATCGCGGTGAGATTGCCCGGGGTTCGCCCGATCATTCGCTTCGCTTCCTCCCCAACCGCGAGAAGTTTTTTGGAGTTTGTCTCAACTGTTACGACGGAAGGTTCGTTCAGGACAATCCCTTTTCCCTTGATATAAATTAAGGTAGAGGAGGTTCCCAGATCGATGGCCATGTCTTGGGAAAAATGGCTAATGAAATAATTAAATATACCCATGGGAAGTGTTAAGTGCTATGAATTTCAGAGGGTGGGCGACAATGGCGGAATCGGAATTAGGATTGTTAGAGTCTTTCTGGGCTCCGGGAGAAATAGATACCCGGTGCCATTTTATGGGTGTATCGACGTTCGGTCGATGTTCGCGATTGGCCGGAAACCACTTAAATTTGGTTCTGGGCTGGATGAATCGTTGTCGGCACTCAAATATTTCCACCTAAGTATTTAGAAGGTGGAGCCATAAGGTCGGATTGTTCCCTGTCGCAGACAAAAGTATATCAGAAGTCTTAAAAGACCACAAAGAAAAGGCGGCTATGAATCCAACTCTGCAAAAAACTCTTCCTGGCTCTTGCCAGAAGGGGATGAATGTAGATAATTAGAGTCCGAAAATTTTCAAAAAGAAGGGTACATTCCATGGCAAGCAAAACTTTGTTTGAAAAGATTTGGGATCAACATGTGGTTCGTGAAGAGCCAGATGGAACGACCCTATTATATATTGACCGACATTTGGTGCATGAAGTGACCTCTCCGCAAGCCTTTGAAGGACTTCGGTTAGCCGGAAGAAGGCCGCGACGTCCAACCGCGGCGCTTGCTGTTCCTGATCACAATGTTCCAACCACCGACCGGTCACAGGGCATTGCCGATCCCATGAGTGCCTTGCAAATTTCAACCTTGGAAGGCAACTGCGCAGAATTTGGAATAACCTATTATGGAATGCAGGATATTCGGCAAGGCATTGTTCATGTGATCGGACCTGAACAAGGGTTGACCCTACCGGGGATGACCATTGTGTGTGGAGATTCTCATACCTCCACTCATGGGGCGTTTGGCGCCTTGGCCTTTGGTATTGGGACTTCAGAGGTCGAGCATGTGCTGGCAACGCAATGTTTGGTTCAGAAACGACCAAAAACTATGGAAATACGCGTGGAGGGTACGCTTCCTGACTATTGTTCTTCCAAAGATGTGATTCTGGCGATTATCGGGCAAATTGGGATTGGTGGTGGAAACGGCTTTGTCGTGGAATATACGGGTTCGGTAATCCGGTCGTTTTCAATGGAGGGTCGGATGACCCTCTGTAACATGTCTATTGAAGCGGGAGCGCGCGCTGGTCTTGTCAGTCCAGACGAATCGACGGTTGCATACCTGAAGAGCCGACCCCTCAGTCCGAAAGGAGCGCTGTTTCAACAGGCGAAGTCGGATTGGCTGAATTTGAAAACCGACCCCGGAGCCAGATTTGATAAGGTTGTCGAGCTGCGCGGGGAAGAGGTTTCTCCTCAAGTAACTTGGGGGACCAATCCGGGAATGGTGACGGATGTGAATGGCCATGTGCCCGATCCTGAATCTATTACGGATGAAAAATTGCGTATGGCCACAGAACGGGCCTTAGCGTATATGGGGTTGCCAGCTGGCATCCCCATATGTGATATCCGGGTCGATCGAGTCTTTATCGGGTCCTGCACAAATTCACGAATTGAGGATTTGCGGGTGGCGGCACGGTATGTCAAAGGAAAACGCGTCGCTCAAAGCGTCAAAGCTATGGTGGTCCCAGGGTCGGGGTTAGTCAAACACCAAGCGGAAGAGGAAGGGTTGGATCGGATTTTTCGCGAGGCGGGTTTTGAATGGCGTGAACCGGGATGCAGTATGTGCCTCGCCATGAATGCGGACGTGCTTACACCGGGGGAACGATGTGCCTCAACCAGTAATCGAAATTTCGAGGGGCGTCAGGGTAAGGGGGGACGGACGCACTTAGTCTCCCCTGCCATGGCTGCTGCTGCTGCGGTTGAAGGACATTTTGTGGATATTCGTGATTGGAAGATGTGAGGTTAATAAGGGAATTTAATGCCTTCAAGATGGCCATTACATGCTCTAGCATAATACGGGAGATAGATATGCAAGCCTTTACTATATTGACCGGAACGGTCGCTCCGTTAAATCGGGGCAATGTTGATACGGATCAAATCATCCCGAAGCAATATTTGAAAACGATCCATCGCTCCGGCCTCAAAGAGGGATTATTTGCCGATTGGCGGCGACAGGCAGATGGCTCCCCTGATCCTGATTTTTTTGTCAACCAACCGCGCTATCAAAAGGCCACCATTCTGTTGACCCGTGAAAATTTCGGGTGTGGGTCCTCAAGAGAACATGCTCCGTGGGCCTTGTTGGACTATGGCATTCGTTGTATTCTGGCTCCGAGTTTTGCCGATATTTTCTACAATAATTGTTTTCAGAATGGGATTCTCCCCGTCGAGCTTCCAGGAGAAGACATCCAAACGTTATTTGACCGGGTAGCACAAATCGACCAATATCACGTCACAGTTGACTTGGCTCAGCAGGTTGTCACTCTTCCTGAAGGGGAGAAGTTTTCGTTCACCTTGGATCCATTTCGCAAGGATTGCTTGTTAAAGGGATTAGACGGAATTGGGCTTACGCTTCAACATGAATCTGCCATTGCCACATATGAAAAACGCAGGGCTCAGGAGGCTCCCTGGCTCTTTCAGGATATTTTGCCTTCAGACCGATCGTGAAAGTCTTTTGATCTTTTCGACTAATCGGGATGGTCCTGGATGGATCCATCTCGATTCTCCTTCCGATCCTATCCGGCCGAGTTTTCCCCCATACCCGTTGATGGGGCGCAGCGTATGGTAGACATTATCCTCAATCCGAGGAATGTTGGGTCCTTGAGGGCATCATTCCCATCTCCCTTATCCTGTTCTCGTATATTGCTGGAAATGTCCGGAAGGGTTGTCATTGCCCAGGGCTGCACCTCCGAATTATGACTGAAGTCCACATCCTACGGGATGTCCTCATTATTTTTTCTATTTCTGTTCTGGTTGTTTTTGTCTTTCAAAAACTCCGGCTACCCGCGGTTGCGGGATTTTTAGTTTCTGGCACCTTGGTGGGGCCTTACGGCCTGAACCTCATTTCAGATGTACATCAAGTCGAAACTCTCGCCGAAATCGGTGTCGTGCTGTTGTTGTTTACCATAGGCTTGGAAACTTCTCTTTCGCGCATACGGGCTTCCAGAAGGCTCTTATGGGTTGGTGGTCCCCTGCAAATTTTAAGTATGCTGAGTGCTGTAGCGCTTGGGGGCTGGTTGCTGGGTCGATCATGGGAAGAATCGGTCTTCTGGGGATTGTTGTTGTCATTGAGCAGCACCGCCATTGTCCTCAAAATTCTAGGGGATCGAGGCGAGATTGATGCGCTGCATGGTCAGGCGACCATGGCAATTCTTATTTTCCAGGATTTAGCCGTCGTGGCTATGATTTTGCTGACCCCGGTATTGGGACCTGGTTCTCATGGTGATCCACGCGTCATTGTCGAAACACTCATGAAATCGGTCATGGTTGTGGGATTAATTGTACTGGCTGCTCGGGTTCTTGTGCCTCATGTTCTTCATCTTATTGTAGGGACTCGAAGTCGAGAGTTATTTCTCCTGTCGATTATTGTATTGGGGCTGGGAACGGCTTGGTTGACCTCCCTCGCGGGGTTGTCATTGGCTCTTGGCGCATTTATTGCGGGGCTGGTGATTTCTGAATCGGAATATAGTCATCAGGCACTGGCCGAAGTCATTCCTTTTCGGGATAGTTTTAATAGTTTATTTTTTGTCTCAGTGGGGATGTTAATGAATCCTTCGGTCATCGCGGAGTTTCCCATGCTGGTGATGGGGTTGCTGGTGCTTGTCGTGTTGGGCAAGTTCCTCACAGGAACCGGAGCGGTATTCCTTGCTGGAGCTCCCCTTTCTTCTGCATTGTTAACGGGAGTGGCATTAGCGCAGGTTGGAGAATTTGCCTTTATTCTCGCCCGGGTGGGTCAGGGAGAAGGGTTATTGGACACGCAAGCCTATAATATTTTTCTTGCCGTATCGGTGTTGTCCATGACAATTACGCCATTTTTGATTCAATGGGCTCCCCGCCTGGCTAGACGTACCGAGGCTCTTGACCGCCTAAAACATTGGTTCCCTCGACGTCAGGTCCATGCACTGCAAAATACCAAGATTAAAGTCAAAGATCATGTCATTATCGTGGGTTATGGCTTAAATGGCCGGAATCTTGCCAGGGTATTAAGTGATATGGAGATTCCGTTTGTGGTGCTGGACGTCAATCCTGATGTCGTGCGGGCTGATCAAAAAGGGCGGGGCACCTTGCTCTATGGGGATGGGACAAACCCCAGAGTGTTGACTCAAGCCGGAATATTATTGGCGCGGGTACTCGTGGTGGCTACCTCTGACCCCTTTGGCGCGCGCCGGATTGTTCAGCAAGCACGACAACTCAATCCCACTCTTCATATTGTCGTACGAACGCGCTATTTGAAGGAATTACAAGATCTCCAAGAGCTAGGAGCCAATGATGTCGTGCCGGAAGAATTCGAAACATCAATCGAGATTTTTGCCCTGGTTCTCCGCACATATCAGACACCGAAGGCCATGATCCAAGACAAAGTTGAACAAATCCGTCGGGAGGGGTATCTCCTACTCCGAAGAGGGGAGCTACCTGAGCTAGCTCACCATCTGCGTGCTGGAACATTGGCTGATGTGCAAGTCGATACCTGTCGGGTGGAACACGATTCTCCCGTGTTAGGGAAACCATTGACGCAGTTGCATATCCATGGACGGACGGGCGCTTCGGTGATTGCGATTACACGGGGTGGCGTGACCCAATCCAATCCTTCTCGAGAAACGATCCTGGAGCCAGGGGATGTCCTCGTCCTTCTTGGTGCGCGTGAGCAAATCCGTAAGGCCATCGCACTACTTGTGGATGCCAAAATCTAAAAAGCCTGGCTTTGTTCCGGCTTATTAAGAGGACGAATAAGCCCTTATTTACAATTCCTCCACAATTAGCCCTACCGAATCGCCATAGGTTCTCTTCAGTTCTAGGCTGTGAACGGCTTGAACGTCATATATTTGAATGCAGGGTTGTCTGTCATGAGGGCAACATAATCAGGATAATGTCTGAATCACCGGTGAGCTCTGGGAACGTCATGGGATGCCGTCTGCCACATGTCTAAAGGGATTAC
>JACKFF010000024.1 GCA_020632595.1 Nitrospiraceae bacterium
CATTACTGCCGGTATCACGGACGCTATTATCCGTATTGATAATAGTTGAAGATTTACCAAGGAAGTAATTCTTTCGCTTCTTGTTCAGGAAGGGCGGAAAGCAATGAAAATTGCCTTCCGCTCGTTTTTTTTGGGAAAATACTCAAGGGTTCATACTGGATGGGGAAAGAGTTCATTCTTCCAAAGTTAAAGCTTTGAGGAGTGGAAAAATCATGATGGAAAAAAAAATTGACCAAAGTGATGTGGTGGTTATTGGTGGGGGACCGGCGGGCTCTACGGCCGCTAGCCTTTTAGCTGAAAAAGGATGGAATGTTGAGATATGGGAAAAGGACTCACATCCCAAATTTCATATCGGGGAATCTTTGTTACCCCATACCCTCCCTATTTTAGAGCGGTTGGGGGTGCTGGAGGATATTGAAAAAATTGGGCTTCGAAAGTATGGGGCCGAACTCCTCTCCCCGTACCACCAACATAACGTTACTCTCTACTTCAAGGAAGCTCTTGATAAAACGCATCCCTATGCTTTTCAGGTCCGTCGGGCGCAATTTGATGAAATTTTATTTAACAATTGCAAGAAAAAAGGTGCCGTTGTAAGAGAAGGGCTAGAGGTGAAGGATGTTCGGTTTTCAACGAACAATCAGGTCACTCTTGTGGCTATGGATAGACAAGGGGTTAAAGTCACCAAAACGACCAGATTTCTCGTGGATGCGTCTGGCCGCCAGACGTTTCTTGGCACTCAATTGGGCCTGAAGCAGCGGAGTGTCACCCATAATAGTGCCGCCCTGTTTTCCCATTTTACGGGTGTGGTCCGGCATAAAGGGAAGGATGAAGGAAATATCTCCATTTGCTGGTTTAATCAAGGGTGGTTTTGGATTATTCCTTTTCGGGATGGAATTACCAGCGTAGGTGTGGTGTGCTGGCCCTCCTACCTCAAACAACGAAAGGGCAGTGCGGAGGAGTTTTTCTGGGATGCCGTCCATAGATGTCCTCCCATGGCTGAGCGCATGAGCCAAGCGAAATCGGTTATGCCAATCATGGCGACAGGTAACTACTCCTATCAATGTTCATCAATGCTTGGTGCCAACTACATTCTGCTTGGGGATGCCTTCGCATTTGTCGATCCGGTGTTCTCCAGTGGGGTGCACCTGGCCTTAAACAGTGCTATTCGGGGAGTGGAGGTGGTGGAGGCGACCCTTCGGGAAATGCCAGAACTTGCGGAGAAACAACAGGAATTTGTAGCCAGTGTCAAAAGGGGAATTGCGACGTATTCCTGGTTTATCCACCGGTTTACCCAACCTGCATTCCGGGCCCTGTTTATGGCCCCGAAGAATTATTTTCGGATGAAAGAGGCGGTGTTGTCCGTGCTGGCTGGCGATGTGTTCGATAAAACCCCTGTCACCATTCCCATCCTGCTTTTCAAGGTCGTGTATTACGTCACGTCATTTCTCGATCTCCCAGGAAACTGGGCGCAAGTCCGGTTGAGAAAGGGAAATGCCCGAGATGGTCAACCGTGGACAGAATTAATGAGTCGTGGTACAAGCCAATAAGAGGGCCATTTTTTAAGCGCGCTGGTCATAGCTCATTCTCCAAATCACATGCCTTCTCCCACCATTCCGCCATTAATTCAGTTAAACAAAATCTCAACGTCATCCAAAGGCATTCTTTACGGAATTTCCGGGCTTGTGTCTTACGAAGGCGGTACTCCGGATGCTAGAGAGTTGGTTCAATCCAATCGGTCTATCTTGGGGATTCTACAATATGGCGTCGTTCCTTCGAGGAAAGAAATCGGTCTTCAACCGTGTCCCCATATCTTCATGCCTCAAATTGGGTCTGATTACATTGTGGAAATCTGGTCAAGCCCTGGGTCTGTGCACTATGACCAAAAAGGGATGATTCGGGCTGCGAGTGATGGCAACGTGCTATTTGGCAGTTATGAAGAAGCAGTCACCGAGGGGGAGCCATTGGAGTTGGTGAGCGAACGATCGTATAGGGAGATTCTGGCCTATTGTCATCAGGCGGGTTACGACCATCTTTTTCGTTTATGGAACTATTTCCCGAGGATCAATGAAGAGCAAGGTGGCTTGGAGCGGTATAAACGGTTTTGTGTTGGAAGGTATCAAGCATTCTCATCCCAATATCAGAATCTCCAGCAAGTGGTCCCTTCTGCGAGTGCGGTAGGAACTAATAGTGGCTCATTTCTGGTTATTTTCCTGGCAGGAAAAATCCCCGGAAGGCACATTGAAAATCCAAGTCAGATGAGTGCCTACCATTATCCAAGGGTATATGGTCCGAAAAGCCCTTCCTTCTCCCGAGCCACCATCGGCCAGATTTCACCAGAGGAATCCAGTCTTTTTGTTGCCGGAACCGCCAGCATTCTCGGACACCAAACTCAACATGTCAACGATCCCGAAAACCAAACCAAAGAAACCTTAGCCAATATCCAACGGGTTATTAACCAGGCCGTTTCTGTAGCAGGGGTTCGAAGGAAACGGAGAGATTTTTCAGGGTTGCTCAAAGTGTACGTTCGACACGAGGCACATGTTTCATTGGTACAAAAATCCATAGGAAAAAGTTGGGCAGCCGATATGCCGACAATTTTCCTTTTGGGAGAGTTGTGTCGAAAAGAACTCCTGGTAGAAATTGAGGGCGTGTGGGCGTTTCCCCCAAATCCTGCAGTTGGGTCAAACCTAGAATAATTTTCCACTTTATTCTATTATTCAGATCTTGCCATAAGGAAAGGACAGATATTTGTTTCCACGAAGCACTTTTTATGGGACTGTATAGGAAGGAGGGTACTAATGAAAGAGAGAATGTTGAAAATCCTTGGGGTTCTCCTGTTGGTGATGGTGGTGGTGGGTTGTCGGGGTGGTGCCCCTATATTTAATGTGAATGAGGCCGCGGTTAACCCTGTTTCAGGAAAAGAGCCCACAATGGAAGATGTCACTAAAGCCATCATTAGTGCTTCGACTGGATCTACACCAGCCTGGAATATGCAGGTCTTAAAGCCAGGGCATATTGTCGCCACCTTGCATGTGCGTAGTCATATGGCTGTGGTTGATATCCAGTATACAACCAAGTCCTACAGTATTACATACAAGGAAAGTTCCAATCTTAAGTATGATGCGGGGGATGGGACGATTCATTCTAATTACAATGCCTGGGTTCAACGGCTTGACAACAATATTCGAACCAAGCTGGCCCTATTGTAGCCTTTAGGTATCCTGCTGCTGGTTGGTGGTACATTTTAGGTCCATTCAGGAAGGCGTCTGACTCACGTCAGGCGCCTTTTCTGTTGGAGACTTTAAAGGACAATGGTGAAGATTCTAACGATAAGACTTGGCAGGAAATGACCGTTTGGTCAAGGCCGCAGCGAGTTTCTGTGGTGCTAGACCCTCCAATAATAGTTTTCTTCCCACCATTTTTGTAATTCGAACGATATCGACCACCGGACGGAAATAACTTGGCCGGGGAAGTGGACGAGGTTCTGATTCAATGGGAACAGGAATACTCTGATGTCCTAGATCAGCGCCGGCAATCAAGATTTCACTTTCAAACACGAAGCTGTGTGATTTCCCAACCTCAAGATTCACTTTCTGCAGAAGAGAAGCTGGGTAGACCCGAAATCCTGATTGACTATCTGCAATGGGATAGCCGGCTGCCCAAGAAATCCAAAAGTCGGCTATTCGGTTCGCTAGGGTTCTATGCCAGGTTTCAATACGCCATGGTCGTTTCCTGGCGCCAATGATGATCGCCTCTGGAGACTTGAGAGCTGCCGTCAAAAGGCGTGGAATGTCTGATGGGTTATGTTGGCCGTCTCCATCCAAGGTAAGAATGGCCGTGGCGCCTTGCCTCAACGCATGCTGGAATCCCACCCATAAACTTGCCGCTTTTCCCGAGTTCTGTGGTTGCCGCAGAAGCGTGACAGGCAATCCTTTCAGACTGTAGACCGTCAGGTCCGTTGACCCATCATCAACCACGATCACCTGGGCGATGACCAACAACGCATTCTCGACAACAGTTCGGATGGTGGTCTCCTCATTAAACGCGGGGATGACCAGTACCGGGTACTCAATAGGTCGGGGGTTGTCGTCCGTATGGCAAGGAGGAGAGTTGTGTGGTGGTAACACGGAATGATCCATTTTCCACGCAATCATACTGTAATGATTTTAAGCCATGCCCCCGTTGATGCCAATCACTTGTCCGGAAATGTACCCCGCCTTGTCTGAGGCTAAGAATCCGACCAGGGCGGCGACATCCTTCGGATCTCCAACCCGTTTCATGGGGACCAGACTTGATATGTGTTCCTGCGTGAAGACCCGGTGAGTGGCCGGTGAATCAATTAATCCCGGGGCGACCACGTTGACCGTCACTCCACGTGAGGCCACCTCGATGGCCAATGATTTGCTGGCCCCATGGAGGCCAGCCTTTGCCGCGGCATAATTGGTCTGGCCACGATGTCCGATCATACCTGAGAGAGAGGAAATTGTGACGATTCGTCCCCAGCGTGTCCTCAGCATGGGAAGGAGGAGCGGTTGGGTGACGTAGAAAAAACCGTTGAGTGTGACGTCTACCACTCGGTCCCATTGTTGATGGCTCATCCCGGCCATCGGGCCGTCCTCAAAAATCCCAGCGTTATGGACCAGTATTTGAATGGGGCCGGGTTTTAGGAGCGTGAGAACGGCTTGTTCCGTTTCTATGGCATCCATCAGATTAAAGGATATGGATTCGGCTGACCCTCCCTGTGACCGAATGTGTTCAACGACAAGACCGGAGGAGTCGGGGTGTGAGTGACCATGAACGATGGTATGAATGTCGGCGGAAGCCAATTCCTCGCAGATGGCAGAGCCGATCGGGCTATTACCCCCGGTAACCAAGGCCCGTTTTTTCATGAATGGTGCCCGCCTTTGATGAAAATAGACGCCCGTCCCTTGAGGATGAGACTATTCTCCACATTGACAGAAAATGCATAGAGAAAACTGACTTCCTGTGGAAAAAGAAGGGTCGCCACAATGGTGAGGTTATCCTCGTAGAGATCCAGGCGATCTGTGGTCACATTCAAGTCACGAATGCCTCCTAAAAACCCTATTGGGCCACGTTCTATTTCTGGGATAGAGGTGAGGCCGAAATGGATAGCCATGGCCTGAGCCGCATATTCCAACCCGCAAAGACTATCCAATTGCCCCGATCTTCTCAGAGGATTTTGGGGGTCTCGATGAGAATTCGCGGAACAGGTAATGGAACGAGTATCCCAATTTTCTACAACCGAAAGAAGACTCATGGAGGGCCCATGAGGAAGAAAACGGGAGAGTTCTCTCTTGGTTAGCGAGGGCACGGATGAACATCCACTCTTACACGAAGGGGATCGAGAAAATTCAACACCACTGTCGTTGACCCTCCTTTGGCGATGGCCTGCAGGAGCGGAAGAGATCGCCCTGCAGGATTTCCGACTCTGAGAGATTCCAACTCCTTGTTATCCATGGAAGAGGAAGTCTCAGTTGATGCTGAAGGAGGAACGATTTCTAATGCCGTGCTGTGAGAACCGATCGGTTGCCTACCTAGAACCATTCCCACCGCAAACGAACCGGTCAAAGGCCTGGCCTCATACAGGGGAAGGGGAGCTGCAATGTCATAGGATACCAATAATACGCGATCCTCCCATCCGATAGTAAGGCAAGTCATGGCTTCTAACAAGCCTCCGACAAATGAGGCATCATAACAGGAAAGGCTCGTGGCGGATTTTTGAGAACCCCAAGCGATGCTCCAATATCCGGCTGCCGCATTATGAACGGATTGATGGAAGAGCGTGGGAGATACCACGGGAGGAGAATTCGTGAGGGAGAGACAAATGTTATGTAAAATTCCGGTCTCCCCACCTGATGAGGCGAAGACCACTGGTAGAAGTTTGGGGTCGACCTGGGAGGCTTGTACTGCCTGGAAGGCCGCTTCTAATGACCATTTGACAACCTCGCTGCTACGTCGACGTTCATTTGGGGGGAGAAATGCGGGAGAAGGATGAGGGAGCTGAGTAGGGTCAAAGGGATGTTCCCCTCGGAGTATGGGAATAGAAGATGGCCAATCGATTAGCCCTGGTCCAAGAACTCCGATGCCATGAATGAAGGCTTTCATCATAGGTGTCCTAGGACCAGTGAGCAATTGTTCCCGCCGAACCCAAAAAAGTTGCTCAAAATCCGTTTAATGGGGGTTTGAGTATTTTCAAGGAGGATAGGACACTGAAAGGCTTGATCAAGTTGAGTCGTGTTCAGGGTCCCAGGTAGAAACTGATTTTCGAGGAATAATGACCCAAGAAACACTTCAACCGCCCCGGCTGCACCGAGAGTATGGCCGGTCCATCCCTTGGTAGAACTACACGGAATGTTTCCCCCGAACAGAGTAGAAATAGCCTGATCCTCGGTACGATCATTTGCAGGAGTGGCTGTGCCGTGAAGATGAATATAGTCGATCTGCCTTGTTGATACTCGGCTGTGTGCAAGAGCCATTTGCATGGCCTGAATCGCACCTTGTCCCGAAGGGTGGGGATGAGACATGTGATAGGCATCACAGCTTTCTCCAAAACCAAGGAGACCTGTTTCACCGGAAACTGTGGTATAGGATGGCTCTTCCAGCAAGGCAAAAGCCGCTGCTTCGCCGATCGTGAGGCCATCGCGTTCTTGATCGCAGGGCCGACACGGTTGGGGAGAGGTCAGTTGCAAGGCAGAAAACCCGTACAAGGTCGTGAGACAGAGACTGTCCACCCCTCCTACGACGGCGGCATCGCACAACCCGGCCGCCATGGCACGAGCGGCGCTGGCGAAGACTTTGGCACTTGAGGAGCACGCGGTGGAAATAACCAGGGCGAGTCCTGTGAGTTGAAGGTAGGTCCTGACGAAATCCGCAACGGAAAAGGTATTCTGCGTATATCGGTAACGCGGCAGGAATGCCTGCGGGAGTCGTCCCGTGACCGGATCGCGTTGTTGGTACGCATGCTCGGTTTCAAGAATGCCCGACGTGCTTGTACCAATAAACACCCCGATTCTATGAGGGCCATAACGACTTCGGACTTCTCCAACTGCCTTTTCAAACCCATCCTGTTGCAAGCCTAATAGCGCGAGCCTGTTGTTGCGGCAATCAAATTGAGAGAACGCGGAAGGGAGGGTTACGTGTTCTAATCCTTGGACTTCCCCCATATAGGTTTCCAACGAAGCCCCTTCAAACACGCAGGGAGTTAACCCGGACCGTCTCTCTTGAAGAGCCGTCAGATGCGCCAGGCGTCCGTGCCCTACGGCCGTGACAGCTGTACTGTGGGATATGGTTAGGGGGACCATGGATGATCTTAAACGAAGGCGTCGGCCGTGACAAAATGGGAAAGAGAACGCGGGGAGGATGTACGCCCCATCAGTTCAAGGGATCGGTGGTACGTCCTGTTGAAAATCTGATTCAGTCGAGTCAGGGTTTGCTTGGGTGCTTGGGGCGTTCCCACCTCTTTGACCCAATCCACTCCTTCCAAGGCATCGGTGAAATGCCCGCTATTGTGTCGATAATAATCCTTCCCACTCCGCAAGGTTTCTTCCACAGACCTGAACAAACATGAAAAGTTCCGTAGGGCGTTCAAGACCTGGGTTTTCCCCTGAATTTGCTCTTGAAGGAAATCTTCGTTTAAATGGTGGTCTTGCAGATACTGGGAAAACCACAGGTGATAATAGAGGGGAAAGTCCAGTTGCCATTTGAGTTTGAGAAGCTCATAACTGCCCAGTAAGGAATATTGATCTTGATATAAGCCCATATTGGCTTCATACCGAAAATGCATGTACTGGTTCAGAGTCTGAGCTAGGCCTTTGAGTGATTGAGGAGAACGCCCTTGTGCGTCATGTTGAATGAGGAGGGTTAAAAAATCGTTCTCTAGTGCGATAAAATCGGACCCGGGACTATAAAACGGATCCGTAAACGAGGCGGCTTCTCCGGTGAGGCCCCACCCATCCTCACTGAAATACTGGCGGGTGTTGTACCCGAGTTGCTGATAACTTCCGACGTCCAGCCACTGGGCCGATGCCAATAAGGCCCAAAGGGCTTGGTGTTGTTGAAGGAAGGCCAGAAACCCTGACATAGTCTGGATTCGATCTCGCCAGATCATGGATCGTTCTCCCACGACGCCGATGCTGGTCACTCCCCGGCCTAGTGGAATAATCCACATCCAATACCCGGGATAACAAAAATGATTGGTGGAAAGATGGCGGGGCGAATGATGGATGCGATCCCTGAACGTTTCGGGTCCCCAGGCATCCAAATCAGCCATGCCGGTACACCTTCCCCACACGGCCGATAAAGGATGCGTGGGGCCCGCGACTCGTAAGCGGTGGTGGTGAGCAAGTAGAGAGCGTCGGCCACTGGCATCAATGATCCAACGGCACTGTATTTCCTCCACTTGGGAATTTTTTTCCACAAGAAATCGGTGCCGCATGCGGTTCCCGGGCTCGATTCCACATTCTATTCGGGTGACCTTGTAGCCTCGGTGAATCGATACCCCATTGTTTTGGTTCATCTCGAAAAGATCGGCTTCAAAACGGGAACGGTCAAGTTGAAAGCTAGGATAATGGGGAAATGCGACTCCTCCCAGTTCACTCATCTCGGTGAAAGGCGTATCGAGTGTGGGTTGGTCAAAAAAGAACCGTAACCCGTTCTTGGGAAGTTGCTGCTGAGTGAGATAATCGGAAAGGCCCAGCCGTCGAACCATATAATTGCTAGCAACCTCTACGGTTGATTCTCCGACTTTGAAAGAAGTATCGAGCTTTTTCTCGAATATTGCGATGGTGAGGTGGGGAAGGGTTTGTTGGAGTTGTCGCGCCAGAAAGTTTCCAGCTAACCCCCCGCCGATGATGGCAACATCAAACAAGGTCGGGTGCATACGGTGTTCTACCGAAGGAAAAAGCAACGGTCATGCCCAGACACATTACCGCTCCCCAAAAGGTGGTCAGGCCAATACTATGGAGGACTGGGGTTTGCGAAAAAGAGAGGAGGCCAAATACGATCAGGGTCGTCACGCTACAGACGAGTACCGACATGGTCGTTCGTGCCCTGTCCGTTAGTTGGTCGTGGGGTTGGAGAAGAAACAGGGCGTAATCGATTCCTAATCCTGACACTAGCAATAGGGAAGCCAAATGAAATACGGACAGACGCTCATCAAGGGCATGCAAAATCCCTAAAGTGATAATAAGCGCTCCAGCTACGGGAAATATAACTTTTAACATACCGGAGAATGAGCGGAGGCTGAACCCTAATAGGAGTATGAGCGCAACACCCCCCCAGGCAAGGTAGGTAAGGATACCATCCCGGTAGGTGAGCAAAATATGGTTCGTCTCTGTTTTTAAATCTAAATAATACACATTTTCTTGGAAATTGTCCCCCTGATTGAGGTTGAGACCTTCTCGGACGCCTTGCAGCAAGATCAGGCCTATCCACCGTTCCTGAAGAGGATACAACAGAGATGAGATTTTTGACCCTAAGGGGGTGCCATCGAAGTGACGAGGGGTCAGGGGCGGGAGCTCTTTTGATTGGGACACAGCCTGTCTGAACGCATGGAAGGCTGCAGGACGATAGGGAAGATTTTTCATCGCTTCCCGAAGTTGGGCCTCTAAGTCGGCGGACTCAGGTAGTTGTTTTTTCCTGTACTCCTGGGTTTTGACACTTGGGAGAAACTTAGCCGCTGATTCGAATCCCTGTAGCCGATTTTCTCTCACGAGATGCGCCAGGGACACTCCGAGCTGTTCCTCCCCTTCTAAGACTTGCTGAACAGTGGAACCTGTCAGTACCAGAAGATGTCTGACGCTCGGGGCTCCAAGTTCTTCCCGTAAATGAGTATCCAGGAGTTTCATCTCCGGTGAAATAGGGCTTAAATTGCCGATATCAGTTTCCCAAACGGGTTTGGAGGAAAACCCTACGTATCCAATCGAAGTAAGAATCGACAACAAAAATAGTCCACGGGCCCCATTTGCAATCGAGGGAATATGCCAAAGGATCTTGGGCTCAATGTTTCCGCATGAGTGGTGATCGAGGAGTGGGGGAAGAACCCATTTCGTCGTAAAAGCGGCAGAAAGAGACCCGATAATCGCGAAGAGTCCTAATTGGGACAGGCCGGGAAATTCAGAAAAGAGTAAGGCCCCAAATCCGACGGCAGTCGTCAAGGCTCCCAGTCGGATTGTTGGCCATATCCGGCTCATGGCCGCCCCTGGGGATTCATGAGGGTTCATGTGCGTGAAGAGGTGAATGGGATAGTCAATCGCCACCCCGATCAAGGTTGCTCCAAAAGCCAGAGTAATTCCATGGAGAGAACCGAAGGCGAAAAATACCGAAAAGCACGCGAGTAGAATGCCCGTTCCTATGGGGATGACACTCAATATCAGAAAAGTAATAGAACGATACACCAGGAAAAGAAAAATAAGGACCGCGCTAGACCCTAAGACGGTCAACCATAGGGCTTCACTTTGTATAAGAGTTTTGGAATGTACCGCAAAAAAAGAAGGCCCTGTTTGGAGAAGGGCAAGTGTTGTGGCTCCGGGAATTTTTTCTCGTAAAGAAGCCAAATGCTGAGTGAGAAACCTCTGTACAGTGTCTTGGAAGTCCAAGTCAAACCCTGAGCCTGTCGTTTCAGTCACTAAATAGGCCAGATCCTCATGGCTGGACAACCACACACCGTTCTCAGTTTTTAAAGCATGAGATGGGAGAAAGCTTTTGAGCAGGTCAGGGAATTTTTGGGTGGGATCCTCAAGAATCTTCCGTTTGACTTCCAGGGGGAGCAGATTGGCTAAATCAGAAATCCTTCGTTCCAGGGCAACTTGAAGAGCCGCGGCCTGAAACTCTAATGGATTAAAGGAAGGACTCAGAAGATATCGGTACCGAAACAGAAGCGCTTGATCATTTTGCCCGAGGGCCTGTTGTCCATTTCGAACATACGCGAAATGCCCACTTGTCTGCATGGCTTGTGCGAGTTGCATGCTGGCCTGTGCGAGCACAGGCCGGGAGGCCCCCTTGAGAGCCAATAAGATCATTCGGGAGGTGGGACCTTCCTGAAGCTGGTTCAGGAGGATCTGGTGTGTGAGATTCCCGGATTCGGAGAGAAGGGCCGGGAGTTGGGTCTGGATGGGAATGACAGAGAAGGCCACCCCACCTCCCATGGTCAGCAATAGGCTATACAGGAAGAAAAGAATCCGAGACTTGCGGGTCACGATTTATCAACGAGAGAGATGACCATACGGGAAGAGTCCCCATTGCGATCCAGGACGTGAATAACATGAATTCGACGGCTTTTCCCCTGAAACTGGATGCATTCCACTCCTTGGGCCCTGTCCGTGTTCATAGGGCGTAACGTCAAAGTCCAAGCTTGGGCATCCCCTCCCATCTCAGTCTGAAAATGGCGTTGTAAAAGTTCCAAATCTCCGTTCAATAGGGCACGTAACCCTTGAATGAATGCTGACAGGGAAGGAAAGTCATTCAAGGAAAAAGAGGAGGAAATCCCCTGATCAGGATTCTCGTAGTACAGCCTATCCTCGTCTGCGCGAAAGCGCTCTTCAAACGGAAAGGTGACATGCTTTTCAAGGGAGAATGGGGGTGAGAATCTTAAGGTTCCTACCTTATGAACGGGGTTGGTTAAAAGTGGAGAAGTGAACATTTCCTCAAATGCTTCTTCCTGTCGCATACCTTCTGGAAGAATCTCTAAAAGTCGTGGAAGGGTCCAGGCCCTATCCTGAAATACCTCAGGGAAAGAGTTGGTTACACAGGCAAGAGATTCCACCGAGGTTGTCAGCAGACTAAACCAGAGAAGAATTCCGACCGTGCAGGAACTGTTAAGAGTCTTCCTCCCACACATCATAAAAATTAAACCAGTTATGGGGTGCTAGGCGGCAATAATATTCTAGCCGACCCACGAACCGTTGCGTCCATTCCTGGAGAGAGGCTTCCCGACGTGACCGGTCTAGGACGACTTGTTCCGAGAACAATTCAAAGAAAATCTCGTAATGACATCCTCCTCGGTATACCCCGAAAAATAGGATGACGGGCGCTTTGACTAAACTCGCTAATAACATGGGCCCTATAGGAAATGGGGCCAGTTCTCCTAAAAAACAGCATTGGACAATCTTGTCATTCCTACCATGTCGGTCCCCGAGAATTCCTACCAGTCCACCTCCCTCGACGCAATCCTTGACTTGAAGCATGGCATCAGGTGCCCCAATCGAAATGATGGATTGACTCATAGAAGGATCCAATTTTTGAAGCACTTCTCCGAGCATCGGAGCTTGGTCCTCTTGCATCAAGAGTTTGATGGGGACGGAGCGACTGGCCAGCCCGCTGGCACGAACGACTTCAAAGCTTCCCAGATGGGCTCCAAGCAATATACAGCCTTGTCCCCTGTCTACCCGATCTAATAACAGGTCGGTACCGTGAAAAGTGAGGTGAAACTGCTCATCCTTTCCTACTAATAAGAAGGGACGGTCTAGAATAGTCGAGGCAAAATAATGATAGTGTCGAAAAACATCAAGAAGTCCCGCAGGGCGGTTGCAGGCCCTTTCCAGGAATTTTTTGATGGCTTTGGTTTGGGAGGATGAGAACAAAAGATAATAGAGGCAGATGGGGAAGAGGAGCATTCGAGCAGGGCCTCGGCCTACCCGTAATGCCACCCAGGCCATAAACTGGTAGGCCCAATGGTGTCCTCGTTCGGGTTGTGTCCGCCATCGGTTACTCATGCCGGGCCTTGGTGGAGAAGTAAGGGGAATCTTCCTGAAAATGGAATACGCCGCTCACGATCGTTCGTTTTCCCACAGAACCCTGAAAAAAGACCTCATCAGATTTGGTATTTTCCATACGCACTAACACCATCTCATTGGGACGTAAAGGCGAGTGGAATTTGATCGTAGGGCTTCCTACACAGGGGGAGGAGCGGTGTTCACGAATAAGACACAAAATCTCTCCAAGAATGACCACCCCTGGCACCACAGGACTTCCGGGGAAATGGTCTTTGATTGAAGGGTGGGTATCTGGCACCAGAAATGAGTGTTCAAACGTCATGTGATGAGATAGTCATCCAAATTTAGAGCTGATGTTGTTCCATGAGTTCCTGCAAATTTTCCCTGGGAAGTTTTCCGGTGGGATTTCTTGGAAGACGGTCCACGAACACTAGGGGACGAGGTAAAAACACGGGGTTCATTTTGGGCCGGAGTGCAGAAAGGATGTCTTCTGTTTTTAGGCCTGGAGCGACTACGAAGGCTATGAGGCGGGTGACCCTACCATCTCTCTCCTCGGGCATACAGAACACTCCGTCTTCTATGCCCTCCACGGAATTTAATTTTTCAGAAAGTTCCTCCAGAGAGGTTCGATGTCCACCGATGTTCACCATGTTGGTTGGGCGGCCTTCTAGGAAAAATTGATAGGACCCTTCTGGCTGGATAGAGTCGGGTATTGGTACAGGATCTTGAAAATAGGGCGTCTGCACACTATATCCGCGAGTATCAGGGATGAGGTGGAGCCCTTCTAATAGGTGCCAGAAGACTTCGGAGCCCGTACGTCTCATGGCAATGGTTCCTGCCTCGGCAAATCCATATATTTCGTATACGCTTGTCTGAAATTGACCTTCGACTTGGCAAGCTAGTTCTTGGGTGAGGGGTGAGGTGGCGGAAAGAACTCCGACTAGTGGTGGGAGCTGCGTGTGTTCCATGAGGCATGCTCGAAGATGAACAGGTGTGGAGACCAGAACTCGTTTGGTGGGCAATTGATTCAGCATCGTTCGAATGTCTTCAGGATAGAAAGGCCAACCTGAATGAAAAGCCCATCCATGTTGAACCGGCAACATAATGGTTCCTTCCAATCCATACATGTGCTGATGGGGGACTGTAGCGAGAAACGTGAGCGGTTGGGAAGGTGTCCAGCCTAGGCGTTTGGCCGATTTCTTGGCAATTTCTACTAACGATCCCCAAGATTTCATATTGGCACGTGGTTGGCCGGTGCTTCCTGATGTAAAAGCCATGGCAGCGGCTTGATCGTTGGGAATAGAAATGTCTTGGTAATGCCGTGGAGACACGTGTAAGTTCAAATCAATATGAATTGCCGGTACACCAGGGATATTATCATCTGAATCTGTTAAACAATACGTTGGTGAATATGAGGAAACCAGGCGTTGAAGGTCTCCTTGAGCTCGGCTGGGAGGAAGAAGAGTCACTTGTTTTTTGAGGAGGGCGGCCGCGAAGCCAACCCAAAAATTATATCTGTCCTTGCAGAGGTTGATCACGCAAGGGGCGGCCGGAAGACGATGTTCAATCTGTTGTAGGTGGGTAAAAAACACCCCGCAGGAAACTGGATTTTTCCCTTTCCATGCGAGAATCGTATCGGAGCTGGAGGGGCCAAGCAATGGTGAAGTGTCCACGATTGAGATCCGGTAATATCTATTGGGGAGATATATGCTTCCGAGTAACCTCTGTCAAGGCTTCCTAGGTAAAACCCACGGTTGGAGATAGGCAGAAAAAGTGGAGGAAAGAAAGGGTGCGAGGCAGGTTATTTCGTCCGGTTTTTCTCGATAGCTTCACATAGTGCACGTAAACAGGAAAAAATCACCGCGTTGTCAGGAGAATCAGATTTCAACTTATACCCGTAATTTTGGTGAATGACGAGGGCTAATTCCAAGGCATCAATACTATCGAGGCCTAACCCTTCACCAAAGAGGGGTTGTTGAGGATCGATCATGGAGGGATCAATTTTCAGGTTTAATGTAGTTACGATTAACTGTCCCACTTCCGTTTCAAGAGTGGTCATGTATGTCAAAAATCCGTCCTCCTCAAAGGGCTGAACCAATTGGTCCTCGTCATTACAATACCCATTTTCTTTGGTTGGTGGTTTCCTGTCAATCCATGACAGTGGAAGATCAATGTTTGGTCGATTTTCAATGCCGTCAACTCCGTGGACTTTCAGGGCGAGAGGGTGCGAGCAAGATCTTGACGAATGGCATCAAAAATTTTCTTATAAGCATCAAAAGAGGATTGACGGATAGGCGATTTCATCCCAAAAGCGCCACCCCAGAACATTTTTGCTCCCTGGCGAATTCCGTCCTTGGTATAGGTTTTATCGAACAATAAGGAATTAGACCCGTCATAAGCTTGCCCTCAAACCGAAACTAAGGCGTGAAAGTCTGAAAAGTCATAGTGGGTGATATCCATACGTAAGACAACCGTTCGTGGGGCCATTGGTCCTTCAGGTTTGGTGGGGCTATGCGAATAAGATTGGAACATTTGGGGAAACTCCACGTCGGCAACCTGTTTAAGCATCTGCCCAGGGTAGGCGTCCCAGCTATGGGCCGCCCCTGTCATCCAGGAATTGATCGACCTGACTTGGTTCAGTGTTTGAGGCTCGATGATGAGCAGGATGGATCGATCTTGTTTTGGGGAGTCGATTTTGTAATCAATGTCCTCAAATGCAATTTGGTGGTGGCAGCCCCACAGTGGGGTGAGGAGGATAAGGCCAAGAATCCAAAAGACACGGGGGAACTTCGTCATAGCACGTCTCTCCTCAAGGATGGAAAATCTGACGGAGGTGTTTAACCAAAACCCTAAAAAAAACGGAGAAAAAAGGCAATACGATTCACGAAATTTTTTAGGACAGTATGCCTTGACTCTGTATGGAAACCACCCTATTCTCAAGCCTCTCCAACCACACGTCGGGTTTCTGGCCCCTCTCCGTAGAATTTCCTTTTAGGCAGAGTACAGGGATTTTTGAGGGAAACATCTACGAGTGATTCCCGATAGGAACTCCCAATGGGAAGAGGTTCTCAGAGCTCATTCATGCCGCACTTCCACCTCATCTTAATAAAAGCCTCCCATTATGACGATGATGGATATGTCATTCAGTGGAAACGGTCGGCCATTCCCTCGAATAGCCTGGCTGTTCTGCACGGTTTGGCGATGGATTGCGCACAGAGAAACATATTGGGAGAGCAGGTCAAGATCGATGTGGAGGCCTTTGATGAAACCAATACCGTTATCCCAATTCAGAAAATCATTAAAACGATAGGAGCAGGGACCGGGGGATTGGTTGGCATTGTGGGAGTGCAAAGCAATCAATTTCCTAGGGCTACTGATATCGGGCGACAATTTTTGCGAGCAGGGATTCCGGTTGCCATTGGGGGATTCCACGTGAGTGGGTGTTTCGCCATGCTTTCTCAGTATCCTGCCGATATCCAGCAGGCGATTAACGAGGGGTTTACCCTTGTGGCTGGAGAAGCCGAAGGCCACTTGGAGGAAATTCTCCTGGACGCATTCAGAAAAACTCTAAAATCTGTCTATAACTTTATGTCTGATTTCCCCTCGCTTCAAGGTGGCCCGTTGCCATTTTTGCCTGTGAGTGTGGTTCAAAAAACCTTTCGTCGGATGTCGAGTTTTGATGCAGGACGAGGGTGCCCGTTTCAATGTAGTTTTTGCACAATTATCAATGTTCAAGGACGCACTTCTCGATGGCGATCGCCTGAGGATATTGAAAGAATAATCAGGGCCAATCTTCAGCAAGGAGTCTGGCGTTTTTTGATTTCTGATGATGATTTCGCCAGAAATAGACAGTGGGAACCAATCCTGGATCGAATTATCCATATGCGCGAGCAGGAAGGCCACAGGATTTCCTTGACCATTCAGGTCGACACACTCTGTCATAAAATTCCTGGTTTTATCGAAAAGGCCTATCGAGCGGGTTGTCATAATATTTTTATTGGGTTGGAAACTCTCAATCCGTTTTCGTTAACGGGAGCCAAAAAACGGCAGAATAGAATTCAAGAGTATCGAACCATGTTGCAGGCTTGGAAAAAGTACGGTTGTACTACCGTTGCTGGCTATATCATTGGGTTTCCGCAAGACTCTGTGAGTAGTGTAGCCCGCGATATTGAGATTCTCAAAAATGAACTGCCAGTGGATCTTGTGGAGTTCTTTATCCTTACTCCCTTGCCGGGGTCGGATGACCATCTGCAGCTAGTGAAGGAGGGAGAATGGATGGATCCAGATATGAATCTTTATGATCTGGAACATCCGACCACCCACCATCCCAGAATGACAGCAGCTGAATGGAGTCACACCTATCGTCAGACTTGGAAGGAATACTATAGCTGGGAGCATATGGAAGTCGTTATGCGACGTGCAGTGGCTACTGGTCAACCAGTGGAAAAATTGATGTTTTTTTTGTTGTGTTTTCATGGATGTTCTTTGGTGGAAGGTATTCACCCTTTAGAAGGTGGGATTTTCAGGAGGAAGCGGCGCCTGAGTCGGCGCCCGAGTTTTCCTTTGGAAAGCCCACTTATTTTTTATCCGCGAAGAATGTGGGAAGTTGTAAGGTCAGGTTTTCGGTGGTTCAATATTGGCTGGAAGTTAAATCGTCTGCGAAAGGTGATAGAACGTAATCCTTCGAAGTTAGAATATAGTGATCTTGCCATTTCCCACACCGGAACGGAGGGAGGAGAAGATTTTGACCTTTATAGGACTTATGATCCTTTCCTTAGAAAAGGTGAAAATAACCTATGATCATTTTTAGGGTTATTTTCAAGAGGTCATGGGATTAAGGAATGGAAGTGTGATCGCGTTTCACAATGAGGTGAGTTCTGCGGGAAGTGGGGGAATGGCCCTGTTGTTTAAGGACCACCGGTCAGTCTGGTTTTTCTGGACAAAAAAGATTGAGAATTTCTTATTTATATCCGCTCCCATGAAAAATTTTCTGTAATAGCGGGAGAACCTGGGGTTCCGGAAAATATGAAATTCCAGGGGTGAGAAATGGTAATGAGAGTTTTCGGTAAATGACTGGGAGTATAAGATTCAGAATTGTTGTGTAGGAGTATTGTGACGGGAAGAATGTGGTGGAATTATGTTTTTTGACTTTCTGTGATATAGAACCTGGCCCGTTTTATTTTATCGAGGCAATTAGGGTATTTATCGAACTGTTGTTGCATCTTGGCTGCACTCAATAAGGTCGCGGCTTTGGACCAATTGACCGAACCACTGAACCCATTAGTCTTAGCCTGTTCCAGTTCCTGAAACGCGGTGTCTAATCCTTTCTTGCATTGTGACGCCATCTGTGGGTCTCTTGGGGCCCCGGCACAGTTGAGAAGGTTAAAACATATAAGAGATCCAAGGATGAAAACGGAGAGTCGTAACGGGTGGCCGACCATGGGGTATCCTTTTTGTCTAGAGATTTTTCTTGGCCAAGGCTAAGGTTTCTCGAACGATATTGGCCAACATGATGGGCAGCAATGTGTCGGTGGATTTGGACGGTAAAAAGATGTCTACCATGTTAAAGGTCAGTGTAAACACAATATCTTCAAATGTAAGAAAGAAACCAGGTTATCAACAGAACCTTCGGTTTCTTGTTTTCAAATCTTTATTCCGTTACAAAGGCGGATCATATGTGTAAGGGAATTCACTGGCGTGAAAATGAATCACTAAAGTAACGGTTGAACCGGATTGCGATATACTTTGATTCTCCATGGGTACATAGACGAGGAAAAGGAAGAAGGTTCCTAAGCAAGGGTTGCTGGGGATTCTCTTTTTTGGGCGATATAATCTCTTATTAATCCTCCGACTAGAGCTTGCTCCTGGCAATGGGAAAATCCTGAGTCTCTCAGGGCTTGAATGATGGTTCCCGGACTCACACAGTGCTGGATCGTTTCCCAATAATATCTCATGAGAATATGAGCTTGAGGGTTCCGTGTGCGAAGGTAGGATAATCTGGGCACAACCCACTTCAAAAAAAACCGACTGAGATGGAAGCTGAGAACAGAATCAGGCTTTGAAATTTCCAATATGACAATCTTTCCTTCTTGTTTTAACACTCGCCAATATTCCTGGAATGTGTGATTCAGGTCCGAAACATGACGAAGAGCATAGCCCATCACAACAAAATCAAAATAACCTTCCCTAAATGGGAGTGCTTCGGCAATCCCTCGTACTGTTTGGGTAACACCTTTTTGATGGCATACGTTTAACATTCCAATGCTGGGGTCCAATCCGATGACCAGACCAGTCTCCCCCACGAGCTTTTTTGCGCAAATGGACAGGGTCCCAGGTCCACAAGCCACATCGAGTACCTTGTTCGATTCCTTAATGCCTGCCAGACGAAGGGCGTGTTCCCGGTACCAATTCCCGGACCCAAAAGACAGCATTTGGCTTATCCAATCATAGTCCGGAGCGACCTGATCGAATTGGCCAGAGAGGGTATGGCGGCGTTGAGCGTCTGATCGATGATACTCCGATAGAATAGGATGGGGGTTGAGCGAGGGACTTTTGAGGGAGGGCTGGGAGTTCATTCAGGATTCTGTGACGGTTCGCAGGAAATTTTGGGAAATTCGATAAATCACATTGACACGTTGAACGGGCGTTGACCTCAATAAGGTTACCACAAACTGACTTTTCTTTGATTAAGAGGATTTAATGACCGAAGCCATGGCGAATAAGAAGTGCGAATGAGTAAAGATAGAGAATTGTACTAAAAATATCCTAGCAGGGAAATGTTCCACTGATTATCGTGATGATGATGAGTCAGGGTCGAACGAATGGCCAAATTTTTCCCCAAAGTCCAGCGTTGCCCGATTGAAATGGGGATGTCGTCTGAACGGTCGCCAAGGGCATAGTACAGGTATCCTGCGGATATAAACCATTTCCAGTTGTTGGTGATCGTGGCGGTCATCCCGGCAGTTACCCCTCCTCCAATACGATGATTTTCATTGAAGGCTCCGCTCACATTGGCATCGATCTCCCCAAAAAGGAAAAAGACTTCGTGTTGGAACATTCGAGTTTCGAAGGCTCCACCGATTCCTGCATTGAAATTCCCGTTAGAGCAAAGAGTGCACGAACGTATAGTGATGGTGTTCATCTCGAATCGTATTTTCCATGAAGGGGATCGAAACCATGAATCTAGGGGAGATAAAGATAAAATATTTCCTAGGGTGAAACGTTCCAATCGTAGCTGATTATTATGATGGTAATGCCGGAGGGCCAGATCACCTAATTCAATTTGAGCGTTTGGGGCATAGCCTTGATCCGGGTCCAAGAGATCATGATAGACAGCACGGAAAGAGATTTCTTCAAAGTAGCTATGGTTGCGCCAGCCAAATCCGGTATTGATTCGGAACGTGCCATGGCCTAATTCAGGGGAAGAAAAATAGGGTTTGACTTGAAAAGTCGACGAAGGAATGGGGATGAGACTTCTACTCACCAGTAGCTGGGAGTTATTTTGTTGATATTCTTGACGGTTTGATGGGTCTTTCGCTGATCGAAAACGAAAAAGATCTGTGGCGGTGTCCAACAGGAAAATTTGACGATCTGTGGGTAAGACTCGAAATCGGTCGGCTTCTGTAGTGGAGGGGTTATGAACAATCTCTGAAAAGATCTCTCTCTCGTTTATGGAAATTTCCTCGAGTTTTCGTTTGAGTTGCGTACTGCGGGCTGGCCGGTACGCCACATCACTAATCAAGGCTTTTTGATAAAAGAGGTGCCTGATCGTATCACTGGGAATCGTCCAAAAATGAAAGGAATCGGTCAGGTGCAGTGAAGGGTCGGCTATCTCCAGTAAAGAAAGAATGTGGTATGCGCAATTTTCTTTAAAATAATAATAGAAAAAATAGGCGTTTCCCAATTCCCAGGTGTGTTTGAGTAAATGAAGGACCTGCTGCGTAGAAAAATTTAACCGGTATTCCCAAATATCCCGATTTTCAATGTCTCGATATTCTTGGACTTTCAGATAGTAGGGGATTGTGGAAAAAAATCCTTTATAGCCTCCAAACACGCCTTTATACGCATATTCTAGCCCCGGGTTGGGGGGCACCTCAGCGGCGAAGTTAATGGTATAGGCGAGGATTCTCGTTTGTTCTGTTTGACCCACCTGATCAATTCGGAGAAAAGTATGCCCGAACATTGAAGCTGGATTATTCATAAAGGCTGAGGGAAAAATGAGAGTGACCGAAGCAGGGTTCAATTCCTTGAGCCAGCGATGAAACCGGTCACATGTCTGTGGCGGGAAATTATTTTCCTTAAATTGGAGTTGCTCTTTAAGCCATTCATACCGGGCGATAAATGCGCAACGTGCCGGTTGTTGGGAGCGTCCTACCAGGCGATCGGAGAAAAAATGCCTGAGCGTAGCCTCTAATTCGGCCTGCGGATTTGTTTTTCCATCAGGTGCCAGGAAGAAACCTGGATCGTCGATTTCACTCGTATATCCCGGACCGGTGTTTTTTCGATAGTGAACCAGGAGGTGCCAAAATCTTTCCTTATGCAGTTGAAGTTGGGAAGATTGAAGAAGAAGCGTGGAGAGGTAGGCAGAGGACTCCTGGCCAAAAGAGGAGGAGTGAAACAAGAACAGGAAAAGAAAAAGAAAAGTAACTAACACATGGAAGAAAAAGGCTCCGATACCTACATGGATCGGAGCCTTTCCGAGGTTATCGAGCTGCAGTGGCTTTGGCTAGCACGGGATGTGCTCCCATGGCGTCATAAATCGCTTTAATGACGGCTTTGGGAGAGTTTTCCCCGGTTTTGATAAGGGAAGTGAATTTTTCTTGAGTCAATGAAAAGAAGGCTTCCTGCTGGTCAGCCGGAACTTCCATTAAAGTAGCGAGAGAGGTCAAGTGCTCACCTTGGCCTTGAGCCATTTCCTGGGCCAGATTGTCAAAATTTAATGCAGCAAAAACATTGGCTTTCTCCGAAGAAAACACCACTCCATCGTTGGTACAGCCGGAAGTTCCGGAGCTAATCGCAAACGTGTTATATCCGGTTGCATTCGTCGTAGCCATTAAAACTTGTGGTCCGATGTGTTGCGGGTTGGGGTAATTTTCCCAAGCAATCTTCCCAAGCCCACAACCGGGCCCGGAGTCTGGATGCCCGGCAAACGCCAGACCCATTCCACTTATAAGTAGCGCAATTGTCATCAAAACAACTAGGTGTAGTTTAACCATGTGTCTCCTCCTTTGAAAGTGAGATAAAGGGGCAATTGGGTGAAGGCAGTATTCTAGCAAGTTCGCACGCTATGACAAGTTTGCAATTCTTAATTGCTCAAAGCAACTACGGAGGATTGAAGTTGAATCTCTAACGTATTCCAGAGAGTTTCTATCAGAGCCCTTGCTGGACTAGAACCCTGTTTGATGAATCGTAAGAACTGTTTTTGGGTTTTAATAAAAAATTCGGGGCGATCATCCACGGGAATGTTCAGAATTTGGGCAAGAGAGGCCAAGTGTTCCCCCCCGCCTTGGGCCAAATCTTGAGTAATGTCTTGAAACTGGAGGGTAGCAAAGACCCTTGCCTTTTCAGAGGAAAGAATAACCCCATCATTGGTACAGCCGGATGTTCCAGAGCTGATGCCGAACGTTTGAGATCCTAGGGTTGCATTTGTTGTGGCCATGGCGATTTGAGGGCCGATATTCTGTTGATTGGGATAATCACCCCAAGCGAGTTTTCCCAACCCACATCCAGGTCCCGTGTCCGGATGTGCTGCATAAGCTGGGGTGGTTATCCAGAAAAACAGAAAAAATATGCTGAGAAATTGCCTTAATTTCATAGCCTGCTCCTTAATTGGGAACATTGACTTAGGCCAGAATATCGGAGCAGAGTTTACCAGAATTGCCTAGCAGGGCAATATAAAGTCGCACTTATATTTTTATATTAATTCGAGACGAAGAAAAATTAGGGGGCCAGTTTGATTATCTGCCATCTATCAACAGCACTATTAAACTGTGGCTTTTTCTAAGGAGCGGAATCGTGGTTGTTCTCCCAATGATATCTGGAGTTTTGTTTGTAGTTGATGAAGAGTGTGATGTCCCTCTTTATATCGAGGATGTAACACGGTGAGTTCTTGTAAGGTTGTTAGGGCCTGTTCAATTTGTCCGGTTTCCATAAGCAGATTTGCCAAGTGTAGCCATCCGGACAGATGGTGAGGGTTGTGCCTTACGACAGATTGCAGGGTGGCAATGGCT
>JACKFF010000025.1 GCA_020632595.1 Nitrospiraceae bacterium
AGCCATTTACGAAACGGTGTCACGCGGACCTCCCGATCAATTTCAGGGTGAAGACAATATGAAGAAAGATCCAATCATGGAATCTAGCTGAAGTTTTTGGGTTGTAGCAGAGATGGGGTTTTCTTTGCCACTCTTTCATCAGTCATTTGCATCTGATGCACCAAATGCATATGGATGCTACACCTGACCGTCGTTCAGGGATGGCACTGTTTGTGTGGGTGCGGGATATGGAGAAGAGAAGATTTATGAGAGTGTTGAACAATAAAGATATCCAAGGCCATATTTTGTCAGGAAGCCTTTGGGGATTCATGGCGTCGGGACTGTTCAAAAAAGTCCGTCCAGTCCTGTCCTGAGGCTTCTCGAAGGGAAGGCCGCGTATTGCCTGCTACGTCCCGAAGGGCGTCACCGTTGTTTTGCGCGCGGAGCGTGCTGGTACGACGTGAGCACGGAAACATAGCGAGAACGCAGCTGGTGGCTTTTTTCAACAGACCATTTATCGTTCGAGGCCAAGCCAATGAGTCATGAAAGGAAGGCGACGAAGCACGAGGAAGTCCAGGAACCATACCGCAAGGAGAGATGCGGTGAACAATGGTAAGTAGAGACAGAAAAACAGGAGCACACATGTAAATCCCGGAGAAAAGGAGTGGGTGGAAAGCAAGGGAGGCGCGCCCAGGATTCCTGTGGGACGCCGGTTCCACCACATGAAAGCCCCGCTGAAAACCAGGAACAGTAGACCCCCAGCGGTGAACATGCCCAGGAGCACATTGGGCCAGCCAAAGAGTTGTCCTTCATGCGCTGCGACTCCGATGCCAATAGCCTGATCCAAAACGTGACGATCCGTAAAATTTTCTCGTCCCACGATGGCTCCCGTTGAGGGGTCCAGTTGTAATGTGACTCGTTGAGGACGGTTTTGCGTATCGGATTTGGCAGTCCAATACCTTCCGGCTTTTGCGGGTGGGGAAATGTAGACCGGGTGAGGCAGTCGAAGAGCCGCTACGGGAGGGATCAGAATATTGAGTGAAGAATAATCGAATGGGCGGTCAGGGGACAGGGGCAGAGGAGAGGCGGCAGGGCCATGGGAACGATGATCCTCGGAACTCTCCTGGATGGCATCCCGGGAGGTGACTCCGACTGTCCAATCTTGCTGGACCACGGCCGTACCGGTCAGCCGACGGACTTCTTTAAAATATTCCCCCCATACTTTGGCCCATGGTAGTCCGGTAATCAGCAGAAACAGAGTAAAGAAGGCAATCCAGACTCCCGTCACGGCATGACAATCACGCCAGAAGGTACGGGACCCGCGAGTGAGACGAGGGTAGAACACTCCACCAAACCCTCGTTTGTCACGGGGCCACCACAAATATATGCCCGTGATAATCATGATGATCGTCCAGGATGCGGCCAGTTCGACTAAAGCGGAACCCCCGTTTCCCATTAGCAAATCCCCATGAAAGTGGAAAACCCACCGCATCACGCGATCTTCTTCGGGAGTGGTTTTGAGAATGTCGAGGGTTTCCGGATGTAGGTACACGCGAATGCGTGTTCCGTGATGGGTGACGATAATTCGAGTGGCGTTTTCCCGGCGTTTGGACAGTTCATAGGCGAAGAACGTGGACCCGGGAACCGCGCGGAGAGCGGCCTGGACCTGAGCGGAGGCACTCCTCGGAGATCCGGACAGAGACAGGTGGTCATACGGCTGATCTAGCCAGGTATCAATTTGAGGTTTGAATAAATAGATGGTCCCACTGATGGACAACAATACGATGAAAGGCATGCAGAAGAGACCGGCATAGAAATGCCATCGCCAGACTGTTCGATAATCAGGCCAACGTGTGGCCTGGGAATTCTGGGAAGCGGAGGTCATGATGGGTGAACGGGATGTCGTAGAGGGGAGAGTCGGGTCAGTGCAGAACGCGGCTCATCAGCAACTGAATGGGTGCGATGAGGGCGAATCATTTGGAGTGGACGAACAGAGAACAAGAGATGGGATGTCGTAAATAAGGCCGGGGTGAAGGCTAAGGAGGTTGCACATCCCAATGCCTTCTCCCCCGGAAAGAGCGGTGTGGGTCAGGGATGAGTCACGCCGCTCCCATGTCTGCTGGAAGAGTGCAATGTTCTTTCAGCGATAGACGAGATCTTATCCAAAGGACATCTTGCCGTTCTACTGATGAATGCCCCTGAATACTACAGTTTCGATACCTTTACCCATGATCGCATGGCTGAACCGTTCTCTCTGGCTCTGTTCCTGGAAGCGCTCGTTAGCCAGGGATACGTCTGGCCGTTCTTCACTTATGGCTCATACCTCTTGGAGGGATAGGGTCGTTGCTCCCTATCCCTCCCCACTTGGGATGTGCGGGTTAGAACAGTCCGAGTGTCAGGCCGGCATAAAAGGCCCGCCCGTATCCAGGCAAAAAGGCCTGTTTGCTGGCATCGGCGGTACTATCCGCTACGACGACGGCATTGCCGACATAATCCTTGTCGAACAGGTTATCGACTTCGAAGTAGAATTTCGCAAATCGAATATACGGATTGTGCGAAAATGAATATTGGTAATTGATGTTCAGATTGAACAGCAAATAGGCCGGTGCCCCTAAGGAGTTATTATTGTTGACGTAAAAACTATCCACCCAGCTGCCTTCAACCCAGGCACCTAGGCCTGAAGGGGCATGATGATAGGCCAGCTTGGAATTTAACACATTATTTTCCACGGCTGGGACGTCATGCCCAGCTTGGTTAACCTGGGTGATGACGCCTCCTGAAGAAAATTGATCGACAAATTTGATGTACTCACTGTCCATATGCGTGAAGGCACCCGTCCACCGGAAGCCTGGGAGCCATGCCGGGTGGTATTTCCATCCTACTTCGATACCCCGATATTGAGATTCTTTCGCATTTGTCGCAAAGCTGCCGTTCGTGGTCGGTGAAAGGGGCACGCTCTGACTGATGATTTCATTCCGGAAGAAGGTCCAAAAGCCTACCAGTTGAATGTTGAACTCGTTGGTCAGCCAGGTGTCGGTTCCCAGCTCCAGATTCAAATTCTTTTGAGGTTTGAGAGCCGTGTTGAGTCCCGGATTCCCATCCAATCCGGTGGACAGGTTTCCGAAGGTAGGAATGGCATACCCGGTGGAGGCGCGCGCCCAATGCCGCATCCACTCATTTTGTCTGAAGGTCAATCCTAACTCCGGAGCCCAATTATCAAAGGTCCGCTCGATGTTCTCGCGACTGCGGAGGGTGCTGGTCGTATCCGTGGTCGTATAAGAGGTGGCCACTCCCGAAATCACCGAATTTTCATAGTTGAATCCCACTGTGGCGATCCAACGGGGAACGAATTCCAACTCCTCCCGGAAGCGAGCCCCAATGTTGCGGATATTAAACCGATTTTGTGATTGAAGCGGTCCGAAGGTCGACTTCCCATCGTTGAGATTTCTGAAGCTCGTCCCTTCCTGCTCCATATAGTCAAAGAAAAATCCGATGGTGCTGCGCAAGGGCATCCCCAGGAATTCTCCCTGATGAATAAGATTCGAATAATGTTTGAAATTAGGGTTGATGTTGGCGCTGGTTGGTTGATTGATGTCCTTGACATCGTAGTCTGCTTCAACCTGAAGCAGGGTGTTCGGATCGATTTCCCATTCGTACAGGCCTCCGATGATGGTACGCCGATCTCGACGTTTGCTATTGAGGGTGATGGGATTGGTGGTGGCTGTGCCTGCGAGTTGGCGAGGATTTTCGTCAAACTGGCTTTGTGTTAATCGACCAGGTGCCTTGGCGTCCAGATCGTTGTTCATGGCTTTGAAGTAAAAGCTGTGATGTTCGTTCAACTGATACCGCAGATTGAGGTTGACGGTTGCGGTATCATATTCGCTATGGGGCAAGTACCCATCTTCCCGGATATAGCTGCTAAACAGGGAAAGATCGAGATTGCCATATTCCTTTCCAATAGCCACTGCATACTTATTGTATCCATAGGATCCGCCCGAGACGAAGGTTTCGACCCCGTTGATGTCCCGGCCACGCCGCGTTTTGAAATGCACTGCTCCTCCTAACGCATAATTGCCGTACAGAGACGAAGAGGCGCCTCTGATGACTTCGGTGCTTTCAAAAAACCAGGGATCATGAATGTCCAAGCGAGAGAGCCCATCGGATTGGGTTTGGCCGATGCCATCTTCGTAAAATTTGACATCGCGGACGCCAAAGCCGTTTTTGACCCCTGATCCGCGAATCGATACTTGATAATCACGAGGCCCGTTCCTCTGGCGCAGCAAAACGCCTGGCACAGACTCGAGTGATTCCCGCATATTGCGTGTTGGTTGAGATTCCGTCTCGCTTCGTGGTGTGGCTGCCATTGAGATCCCTTCAGGGCGTTTCAAGACGCGTTTGCTGATAATGCTGATGTCGGCGAGTTCATATTCAGGAATGGCATCCGGAGGAGGTGCGGCCGCAGAAGGAGTTGTTTGTGGTTCTGTCAAAACTTTTGGCGCAGGGATGTCCGGAGAGACCTGTTCCCGTGCGCGTTGGAGTTCTTCCAATTCCTGCAAAATCCGTTGTAATTGGTCCCGGAGTTCTGTCTCGCGGGTGTCGAGTGTAGTGGGTGGTGTTGGTGTCGGTTCCTCTGCCAAGGCGAGGCGTGGTTCCGTGGTGACCATCATCAGGATCGTTACGATCCAGGACCATTGGGATAATCGAAGAAACACTCTCATTATTCTCGGCTCCTTGTATGGCAAAATCGTATAAAGGACAGGCTATCTGACAGGGGGCTGCGCGCTGTCAGGAGCGATGATCATGCGTGTGTGTGGAACATCTTTCGCTAGGGCGCGTGCGCGGGCTTGGCGGTCCGCGGGTGTGCCATGCACGAGGAGGCAATTGTGATATGTGCGAGTCCGAGATGGCGGTGCGGTAAGCAATGGAATTGGAGTCGGGCTCCCATCCGACCCAGATGGGTGGCATGTGTTGATTAGGTTGTTGGCCGTGCCGGCTGGTCGTTGGTGAACGGGCTGAATCGCGTGTGACGGTGGTAGAAGGGGTAGAATAATCGGGAGTCATGATTCTTTGAAATTAGCGAGAGAGGCGGTAGACCACGGGTAAGGTGATGCCGATTTCCGGCCGGTTGATTTCGTGTTGTAGCGGGAGGGGACAGGCTAAGCGCACGGCTGTCTTGGCAGCCTGATCCAATGCTTCGTATCCGGAGCTTTTCTGAACAGCGACATCCTTGAGCTCACCGTCTGAGGTAATGACGACTCGAAGGACGACCCGTCCTTCCCATCCATAACGGCGTGCCGCGCTGGGGTAACGATTGAGTGTGGCCACACGACGTCCTAATGACTTTGCCACCCAGGCATAGTCCGTACGCAGGCGGGTATCGGTAACGGTGAACTCTGGTAGCGTGAAGACTTCATCTTCGGAGGACGAATCTTCACCGAGGACAGGATGGATAACGCAAACAGAAAACCCCAGTGATAGGAGGATGATCATCGGGAGAAAAGAGGTGAAGGCCCCGCGCCGGTGATGTGCCGCTCCCCCAGGATTTTTCTTGAACCGTTGGTCTCCTTCTCCCGTGTTTAGGCTAGCTAATACTGAGTATGACATCTCAATCAAACAAGTATTTGTATTGTTGGGGAAACCGTTATTGGTGTACCGTCTGTGGACAAAACCTGTCTACCCATGTATGGCGATGGATACTACGTTTTGGCAGGATTCGAAAAAGCCCATTCAAAAGGGAAAGGGTGATCGGGGTTGGAGATGTTTTCCGAGAGTGCGCAGCGAGTGAAACGGTGTGTTGATGGACTACGGATTGCGACGAGACGTCGCCGGACGAATGTTTTATGGCTCAGCCGAAGGGTTGGACCGAGGCGGCAAGGATGGCGTGGTAGTGGCTTGTTGGCTCCATGCGATGAAAATATCTTTGAGGGTTGCCGTCCATAGATTATCCAATTCTTTTCTGCTCAGCATGGGCTGGAATGGTTTTGGTCCCATTGGAGCCATGGCGGCGAATCCATGTTGCCTGGAAACGTGGGTTCTAACAGGACGGCGACTTGAGTTCATGGACATCTCCCAGAATGCAAGAAGGTCTTACATTGAACTAAACGGATTTCATTGCACTTCCGCTTCAGACTCTCATGCAGGATATTCTACCTACAGGGTTTCGAGTGCTCTACCGTTCGTTGCCAATGGATGCCACACTGGTCACTTGTGAGTTGAGATAAGGACCCCTGTCTCCTGCATAGTGTTGCCTCAGCGTTTAGTTAATAATTTATACGCCAGATGATTTCCCCTGTGCCTGACTCGCCAGATAGTACCTAGCTGCTGTGCGGTATTATTTTGGACAGTCATTGTCCGAGAGCTCACCACCAGGAATACGAATGGAAAAATTTCGCAGGCGGGAATGGTGTGTACGGATAGAGAGCGGGCAGGGAAGATTGTCTTTCCTGCCCGCTCGTTGCCGATTGGGCAATCTAATAATTCACAACGACAATGGGCTGACCTTCCTGGGCTGGTGTGCTCATGAACACCGGATGTTGAATGTCTTGATTGGGCGGCCCCAACGGTCCCGTCACCTGTATGCCGGGGATCAGGTCGTCCTTGGTCTTGCCATAGGTTCTTAATCCAAATCCCGAAACGGCCACTTCGACCTGACAGCGCATCGGAGGGTTCGTGGCTTCCCGTCCGAGCAGTTTGTGGAGTAGTTCATGGGCCGTTTTCGGTTCGTCATCTCCCGATGGCAATGTCGGCACATGGTTTTGAGGATGGTTGATATTTTTCAGCGCATTGAAGATGCCCTGATTGGAAAAGATCACGCGAATCGTGGAATCCGCCGCATCGGGAAGAAACTGGCAGGAATGTTTGGCGAATAATAATCCATTGATGGCACGGTCGGCATCGTACACGCCGATCTGCACGACAATCGTGCGTCCCTTAGGCTCATCATGAGAATTCCCATGCCATTTTTTTGCCTGGGCGGGGAGGGAGGCGAGGAAGGTCATGAGGAAGGCCAACCCTCCGATTATCACTGCCTGCTTGGTTGCGCTCAACATGTTCATGTCTTCATTCCTTTCTCTAAGGGATGGAGTGAGTAGTGAATAGAGATGTTCGAGCTGATGGAGAGGTATACCCGGTTGTGCTTCGTGAATGGATCGTGAACTCGTTATGTATGAGTTTGAATCGGTATCCGAATATTTCGAATAGAGGGATTGTTGAGGGCAGTATAAGGAGTGGCTTTCAGAGATTCTACAGATGCTTGCGGATGTATGCTGGTGTCTGCAACAAGAGGACCAGGAAAGAGTAACAAGGTCTTATCTGGAATGAAAGGGGAGGACAGGATGATTGGGAAACAAGCTCAGTTTGGCTAGGGATGAATATGATCAAAAAGAAAAAATCGATGTTCCATGCAGGACTTAAGACGCTGAATGGTGAGATGCTCCCAGGTTAGTGGTTATATTCCATCGCATTCATCCACATGGTCTGGATGCCATAGTCCGGTGCGGCAGCGGTCCATGCCAGCAGCAATCCGGATTCTCCTTTGATGAGCTGGGGAACTCCGGAGTCTCGTCCCCCGCTCATATCGGTGATTTTCTGCACAGGTCCTAAGGTGTGGTCGAGCGAAAATGTCCGTAGGGCCAGCGTGGCACGGCCGGTGTCGTCTTGGGGTGTGGTCATCCAGGAAATCACCGCTGTTCGTTCATCAAGCCACGCCACTCCTGTGCGACCAATCGGATCGTTTTCGTCTATCTCAACCGGGGGCTCGAAATGTTGCCCTCCGTCGAGGGAAATTGCCGCCCTGATTCTTGGGCGATCCTCGGCAGCGGTGAACCAGGCTGCCGCCACATGCAGGCCGCGCGCGGCCAGAGCCGGTCCATTCGTCGGACATCCGGCAATGTGCCAGGCTTCCTGGCCCAAGGGCATGGGGGCGGACCAATGATTTTCCCGCCAGCGGGAGATCGCATGGTCTCGGATGTCATGATCGGTTCGGCTTCGCCAGGAGGCGATAGGGCCTAGGCTGGTCATGGCCACGGACGTCCAGCAACAGGTACACGTATTGCCGTCCAGAATGTGCTCCGCTCCCATCGTGCCGTCTCGGCCGATTCGTGCATGACGTAGGGTAAAGTTCCCGGATGGCTTGGAATCGACGTGGGGTTCTGTCTTGGCCACATGGTCTCGGCCATCCAGCCACAGCAGCCCGGCTCCGTCATCAACAGGATACATCGTGACAAACCCGTGCTCTGCAGCCGATCCATCCCGGTGCGGGGCTTGAGTGGGGCTCCAGGTTGACCCGGCATCGGTGGAAATTGACAGAGCGATATCGTAGTCATATGGACGTCCATTGGGATGTTTGACCAGCCAATGCGCCGCCCAGAAGGATTCATCCAGAGCCACGACAGATGGAAAATCGGCCCAATTGATAAACCAATCGGAACCCTGTGCCACTTCGCCTTCGCGAACCCAGCCGTCCTTCTGATGCACGGCAAATTTGAGGATATATCCGTCGGCGTGAGGTTCCACCCAACTCATCAGTACCCCGCCGCCGGGAAACGCGGACAGGCGAGGTAGCCTCGCACCCCTCCCCGCGGGGTTGTCGACTAAGTGTCGGTCTGTTTGGGGCTGTGATCCGAATTCACACGCAGTGAGCAGGAGGGTCAGGCTGAATAAGGCCAATATGGCCTTCAAGGGCGTCAAATTTTTGGTCTGGCATATGCCTGAGTCTTCTTGATGAGATGACTCTATGGGGATCCCTCTTATGTGAAGCAAGAAAGCCATGTTACAGAAATGATCTTCGTCACGCCTGAAATCCCACAAAAACAGTGGGGATCTTCCTATTCGTGCAAAAAAACAGGGTGAAGGCTAAGGAGGTTGCACGTCCAAACGCCTTCACCCTGTTTAGAGCGGGGTGGGTCAGGATGTGTTCACGCCGCTCCGGTTGTTGCTGGAAGAGTGCAATAATCTTTCAGCTTCAAGATCTTGTATATCTGATTGCGGCAGTCCTGTTCTACAGATACCTGCCACTAGATGCTACAGGCATTGGGAGAGTATTTGAGACGGGTACTCCGGGGTTTGTCCAAAACGGAAACCCGAAGTGAGGAACAGGAGCCTTGATGGGAGAGAATCTAGTCTTTCCAGTCGAATCCAGATGCCCGGGCCAATTCTTGTGGGGTTTTGAGTCCTGTGAGTCTCCGTTCGCCAAGGATCCAGGTGGGATAACTTTTAATATCGGCTTTCACGCAGGCCGGCGTGAGGGCACTGCCCCGTCCGCCCGAGCTGCATTCCACATAAGGGAGCCGTTTGGCGGAAGAGAGGAATTGCGCTTTCTGTTCCTGGCAGCGGGGGCACCAATAGGCGCCATAAAATTTTGCTCCGGTGTCACTGAGATGAATGGCCAAGGCTTGGAGTTGAGGGTCTTCCGGGCCGGCGGCTGCGTCAAACACCCCGCTATAATGCAAATGAAGTCCGCCCACGATGACCAGACTGATCACCGCCGCCTCCTTCAGCGATTTGGCCCAACCAGGAGGGCGTTGGATCACGGTGAGGATGGCAATCGAAGTGATAATGGCAAAGGAAGTGAGGCAGTAGGGACAGGTCGCCTCGATTTCTACGACCGAGATAATGGTTAAATACGAGCTGACCGCGAACCCGGCTAGGGACACGAAGAGTATCCCTGTCCCGCTTCCTGATTGTCCTCGACCCGACCACGCCAAACCTGCAATCAGGACATAGGTGAAGAAACCCCACAGGGCCATGGGCATGCCAAGAAAGGTGGCCCAGCGGCTGCTTTGCACAATGTCGCATCCGGACCCTTCACTGCAAAAGGCCGGGTGAACCTCGAAAGAGGCCGTATACGTCAGATACGCGGTCAGGCAGAGACCGACGCCCGCCAGGAGAAGGATGATCAAGGAAAATCGAGGAGGTATCCGCGACTCACTCAGGGACGACGAAGTTTTTAAAGAATCCTGAATTCCCCCTTGGTTGGGGGCCTTCTTCTGTTTTCTCTCTTTGGCCATATCTGCTTCCTTTATGATTCGCTCAAAAATTCTTCATAGCGATAGCAAAACGTACAAGAATTTGCAATCTGACACCTTCTTGTCAGGAAGGATGGGGGTACCCCCGGGCATCAGGCATATCATCGAAGAAATCCAGGGGCTCAACCGGATGCGGTTCATGCTGCGCTGGATGTATCTGCTCCGGGCAACCGGTCAGGCGAAGCGGAGTCATTGAGTGTCCATCAAGGGGGCTTTTAGAAATTTCCTCTGAACGCTAAAACTAACGGTTTAGTGTAGGGTGGCGCGTGGCAAATTGTAAATGCAGACTTTTCACGAGTGTTTCGGCTGCAGCCGGCTTGACCCGGACTGTCCTAATGGTCTGAGGGATAAACAGAATGGGAGGAGAGGACTTCGGCTTGGATTGGAGCTCTATATCGGAGAGAGTTGGGTTGAGGGGTTGCATCCAACGCTTTTCCGGCCATGCCTGGTCATGCTGTGCTCCCTATCTCAGGAGTGAAGGACTTTGGGGGGGAGTGGTCGTTACGGAAACATTTTCGACTCGGCGAATGGCACCTCGCGAATGAGTGCATCCGCAGGGAAACAGTTCTCTCAATGTGTCGGTCCATAGCTGAATCAGTTCCGATTCAGACAGCGTCTTGACCTGTTCCCAACGGGTTTGCAGGGCGCGAATTCTGGCTTGCATATCCAAAAGGGTGTGTTCTTCAGGAAAGAGGTCAAGGATCTGGACTTTGGTGTTGGGCTGGGCGATGGTTGCAGTATCGATAACTTGAAATGATGGCGTCATGAGTTTCCCCTTTCGTTCCACTCACGATAGAAAAATTTGCGGAGAGAATCTACGGATGGTTGCCGATTGATGCCACATCTTGCGCTATTCGGGTGTCGAAAGGTTCTGGCGAGCATGAGGATAGGTGGGGGCGGTAGATCGTACTTGTAACCATAAAACCCTGAATGTGCCGTTTTCTGTGACATCAAGATGAAGGAGGCATCCTGGGTGGAAATCACGTTTATATGTGATGTCTGGGAAGAAGGGGACCTGCGAAGCCCGGGGTGTTTGTCCTGCAACCTGATTGCTTGGACATATCCGCCTGTGCATTTTATAGCCTTTGGGAGTCGGACTCCGAAAAAACAAAACGGGAGAGATGCATAGAAGTAGGGTGAAGGCCTAGGAGGTTGCTAGTTTCTACCTTCACCCTACCGTCCAAGGTTGGAGGCCGGTCCGTCCTTGGATGTTCTATGCCGAGTGTTTTCGCCTGGGACACGGAAATGGCTGAACGAAATGATTAATGGGCGCCATGCGCTCGTTTTTCAAAATATTCATCATACCGATGGACATAATCCTTGCTGTCTCCCAGGGGTAAATGGCAACTCCGGCATTTCGTATAGTCGACCTCCAGCCGTTCTCCATTCGGTTTGAAGGCTGAGAAAATCCAATCGCCGTTTTTGAGATTTTCTGGCGCATTGGCTCCCCACCCCGCCTCTTTGTGCATGACGAACACTTTGGCCAGATCCGCCTTGATCAAGAGCCCATCTGCTCCTTTTTCAAAATTTCCTGCCGCATCTTTTTTCGCATTGTAAATTTCCATGACGAGGGTGCTGCCGTTTGGAAAGGCCTGACCCGCTTGGGTTTTGGCCCCCACGGGGTTGACGTACAAGTCGCGGACGGCATCAGGTTTTTGCACGCCGGATAAAAAGACGGGGAATGATGTGTAGTCTGACGGAAACGCCAACTCGCCATCCTTGGGCATGGCCCCGGATTGAGCTGACGGAGTCATGACCATAGAAGAACAACCAACCGCAATGAGGATGAGAGCCAAAAGACTAGTGTGACGCATGAGTAGCGACCTCCAAAAGTGATGGAACAAGACACACATGGATAACAGAAAATCTTTGAACAACAGAACGATCTAACGGTACGCGGAGGCAAGAAGTTTGTCTACACGTGCCTACCAATGGATGCTACATGATCGGTGTCAGATTGTTGCGAAGGTGGGTGCTGGACATAGAAGGCTCCAGCATCACGGAGCTCTGCCTTGGGACGTTGCTGGGGAAAAATTGTTGGCCTCGTCATGATCCGTGGTTTCGGCTCAAGCGATTGAGGTGCCGGAAAATTCAAAATTCTTGTGAAACTGTAGCAAACGACGGCAATCCGCAGTAGACAAGTTTGATGAGCGGTATCTCATAATCAGCCCCTAAAATTTGTGACGATTGCCAGGGGTTCTCTCTCTTCAATCCTAGGGTTCGAGGAACGTGTTGGGGGCTGCACAGGTTCGAGAAGGAACGTCAGCGGGCTGCGGTTTGGGTGTAAGGGGCTGACGACATCTTCTCTGGCTATCACTATCCTCACCTGGCTGTGAGTGCGCATGACAAGTGCGGATCAATACTGGAATTAGGGAGGAAACATGAGTAAACAAGGGTATGGGGCCACCAGTTGTTTCGTTCTAGGGCAACTCAGTCTATTAATGGTCTTGGTTCTGCATGCTGGGCAGGTTTGGGCAGAGGAGAGTCAGGCTCAGATGGAAGATCCTGCGACCTTGCCGGAAGTGCTGGTGGAGGGGGAGCGGCCCAAATTGGTCGGGACCGGATCGTTGAATCTTGAACAACCCAGTCAAGGGAGTTCCCGATTGGGGTTGAGTTTGAGAGAAATTCCCGCCAGCATCAATGTGATTACGCAGGAAACCATGCAGGAACGTGGCTTGCGCACGGTATCCGAAGCCATTCAGGCAGCAACGGGTGTGACCGTCGGGGATCATCTGGTTAGCCCTGGGGCTTTTTCCATGCGCGGATTCAGTGGGAGTCAGGTGCGTTTGTTGTTTGACGGGTTGTCCCTTGGCCCCACAGGATTTGTGACTCGTCCTCGAGATTCATGGAATCTTGAGCGTATTGAAATTCTGAAAGGTCCTGCTTCGGTCCTGTATGGAGAAGGGGCTGTGGGAGGCATGGTGAATTTGGTCGCCAAACGGCCCTATCGTGGGACCTTGGGAACGGATGTCTCAGTGTCCTATGGGTCGTTTAATACGGTTCGAGCAGGACTGGGGAACGGCGGGACGTTATGGACGGACAAGTTGCACTATCGGATCGATGCCAGTTATCAAAATGCCGATAGTGTGATGGGTGTCCAACATACCCCGTTTACGTTTTACAATTTGACGAGTGGGGTGCTCTACGACGTGAGTTCAAATCTTAATGTCGAACTGTCCTTCGATATTGCTCATGATCAGTCGAAGCCATATTCCGGCACCCCTTTTGTGCCCAAGTCCTTTTCCACGGATCCCGTGAACAGTGTGGTCAGTACTACAGATGGTCGAACGGTCGACGCAAACATGTTGCGCAAAAATTATAATGTGCAAGATAGCGATATGAGCGCCTTGACGACATGGACCAAGGTGAAGGTCGGGTGGAAACCTACGGCTAGCATCGAGGTGCGGAATCAAAGTTATTACTACACCGCTACCCGGAAATGGCAGAATGCCGAAACGTATTCCTTCAATGCGGGCACGCAGCTCCTTGATCGGGATCGATTTTTGGTGGAGCATGAACAGTGGGTGGCAGGCGATAGACTCGAAATACAGGTGAATGAGCCCATCGGAAGATTTGAGAATCGTTTGGTGAGTGGCATCGATTTCGCCTATACGAATTTTAATCGGCCTAGTTTTTTTAGTGGAGGGGTTGATAGCGTCGATCCCTTTGTCCCCACTCAGGGACTTTTTAGTGGGGGAGCGACTGCCAGGCAAACGGCGAGAATTACCAATACGGCATTTTTTGCGGAAGATCAATTGACGATCATTGATCCGCTGAAAGTCGTTGCGGGCATCCGTTACGACCTGACGCATCTGGAGCGAGAGCGGTTTAATACCGCCGGAGAGTTAAACCCAACCACCAGTTTCTCTCAGAATTTTTATCCACTCACCTGGCGTACTGGCCTTGTCTATGATGTGCTACCACAACTCACGCTGTACGGGCGGTATGCGACGGCCGCCGATCCTGTGGCCGGTAGTCTGTTTTCCTTAAGCACGACACAGCGTGCTCGAATGGCGACTGGCAAGCAATGGGAAGTCAGAGCCAAAGGGCAAATGTGGCAGAATCGTTTGCAATGGACTGTGGCATATTTTGACATTGTTCGGAAGAACATTCTGACGTCAATCTCCCAGACGGAAGCCGCCAACGTCGGTCGGCAATCGTCCAAGGGAATCGAGATTGATCTCGCCGCCAAACTGACCAATGCATGGAAAATTCAAGGAAATGTGACGTTTCTCTCTGCAAAATTTGATAAATTTTCTCAAGTCTCGGGTGGCAATCTGGTCTCACGAAATGGTAACCGTCCACCCGAAGTTCCACAAACCGTGGCCAATCTTTGGTCCATTTATCGGGTGCCGGTATCCATCCCGGTGGATGTGGGGGCAGCTTGGCGGTATGTGGGTGATCGATACAATGACAATGCCAATACGATCCGTCTCAAAGCCTATATGACTGCGGATGCTTGGATTTCAATGGGGTACAAGCAGTTTTGGTTGACGTTCCGCGGCCGCAACCTGTTTGACAAAACGTATGCTATCTGGGGATCGCAGTTTTATCCAGACCAAGCTCTGATCGGCGCTCCGCGGACATATGAAGTCAGTTTGACGGCCCGATTTTGATGTGGGTTGCCTGAGAAATAGAGGTCAAAGCTAAGTTGGCTATACCGGCCTTACTCTGAACTCGCACCTCTTTGAGAAGGCCGGTAGCTTGGGCAAATCTGTGGAAGACGACGAAACTCCGTCGCTTCTCCAGAAGAGTGACGGGTTGATCGTGAAAATTTGAGGTGGGCTCAGAGGCAGGATGTTCTCCAAGTTATTTCATGAAAACAGCACAGGATGCCCCTCAGCTCGCTGAGGGGAGGAATGGAATGTGATCAAAGCAATTCTTTATAAAAAGATGCCTCCCAACTTGCAGGGGATTCACTCCATCGGAAGTAATCGTTTTTATCCAGTCTGTCAATGTGGATGAGCATCCCATAATGAGCAGGATGGGCAATATGACACTTGCGTTCCGCATAACACTAGACCTCCTGATAAAAGATGAAGGGTGTGAAGAAATGTCTGAGTCATAGGCGAACATGATCCTTCTTCGGAGAGTACGCTTGATGTGAAAACCTGTCTACAGATGGCTACCGATGCGTGCTACAGCTCAGATTGCTCAATGATTGTTCATTAGAATTTTTTCTTCCATTCTGGCGTGACACATCTCAAGGAATATAAAAATGTAACGGGTTCATGGCGTGATAGCTCACGTTTGAGCGGCGTCCAATACTTGGGTCGACAAACCCGTCCTCCAGTCCAGGGTCGGGAATGTCCACCCTGGGCAACAAGGCCGAGTTGGCATTAAAGGCCCGAGCCCGTTGGGCGAAGGTATAGCGCCCGGCCTCTATCCGGTCGATTTCATCGTCTGTGCCATAGGTGACAAATGGCGGATAGGGACGGCACGTATCAATGGCCGCATTCAAGACAGGGTGGAGCCGGAGAAAGGTGTCGAGTGCCCGTTCGGTAAGGGCTCGTTGTGGACTTGGAAGAGAGTTCAGAAATGCCTGGCGAGCCAATCCCTTGGGATGATCCGGTGTGAAAATCACGGCATGGTGACGATTGAAGGCAATGCCGCCTTCCTCTTGAATGCCGTCCGTCAGATCCTTCAGGGTCACATAGTGGATATATTCTTTCGTTCTGGCCTGATTGGGGTTTGCCGGGATGTATTGGCCTTCGACCCGGTTGATGATCACATCACGATGACGCATGACGTGTAACTGAATTGGTCTGTCGCCCCCGGTGGTTGTACACAAGTCTGGAGAAAAAGGCCGGTCATCCAGGCGAAGTGGAAGTGGGGCTGGTGATTCCGCATAGAATGGGGTTGCCTCGGGCAGGAGGCCGAATAAAAGTCCGACCAGAACCACGAAAGTAGAGATCACGAGAGTATGGGGTGAAACGCGTGTGAATGCCGACATGAGCGCCGTCTCCTACCTAAAAGGTTGCCGATTGTTCATTAGATTCCGGATGACCTCCTGCTCTGAAGCTATGAAGTGACCCTACTCTCCGCTATTCTGGGGAGCGTGGAGTCGAAGGCCTAGAAAGGATGACGGAAATCCGGAATCGGTGAATCAGTTAGCAAGCGAACGAGAGAGAAACCGGGGGTGCTCGAGAGGAACGTTGGATGAAGAGGATGAGATGGGGGATAGGCGGATTGTCTTGGTGAACCGGCACGATATGGAAACAGCATTTGGGAATGAGCGGAGTAAACCCTTGCAGGCCATTGCCGGCCTGACAGGTCCAGCTACACCATGTCTTGCCATGTGTTTGTTGGTGATGGTGTCCGTCATGGATGTGCGTCTCAGGAGAAGAGGCCAGGCCCGAGGACACCACGAGAAAGCATCCGCTGAGAAGGATGGCCACCCACAATTTAACACGTCGAGTGTAGTTCATACGCCAAATAGATGGTGAAATTTTCCCACTGCTTCCTTGTGGACACGATATTCCCTGTTGCGTGGGATGTCTACACATGCCTGCTACTGCATGCCACATGACGGACCAATTGACCGGAACTCTTAGGAAATCAGAGCCAGCCCCCAATGATCTTTTCGGTTTTGTTCAATGAGAGAATCTATCGAATCTTGAAAGATACGTAAGCTGCCCTTTCCGATTTTGGTGGCCTTCAGCCGGTCTTCCTCGACCCATCGATATATAGTCCATCGGCTGACATTTAACCGTTTGGCGGCTTCCCCGACGCGTAATAATTGTTTCTCCATGGTGTGGTCTCCTTGTCTCTGTTCGGCGATAGGTTTCATGCGTCTGATCAACGAGCAAGGGGTAGATGCCTCATGGCTCGTTGGTGCAGACTGGTTGTCTTGTCATGCACGGATGCCAATGCCTCGACGGGCGTTGTTGCTCAGGTGGACGACCGATCATCGCGTGCTTCGCGCTTCGGCTCGGTCTATCCTGGAGTCACCCCGGTCGGGATTGTACCCGTCGTTGAATGAAATGTTGTCCCTCGCTACCAGTCGGTAGAATGGAGGGTCGCAACACGAAAAAGACTAGAAGGGGAATGGGGGGCCGCGAGAAGTATGGAGGAGGAGAGGACGCTGTGAAATAGCGCGATGAAACCACGGAACGAATGAAATGCTTATTAAGACGACAGCGAACACATTCTGGGTCTGTTGAAAAGTGCTTGAGGTTTGGCTCACATGACAAGCCCATGAGCACAATGACAGGTGATGGGTGCCGTGGTGCCCTTGTGGCTCGTGTTGCCCCATCATCGAGCCTGAGGCGCAAAATGCCGAAACGATCAGCAGAGCAGCATAGGTGCCCACTAACAGGTAGAGCATCTCCCGTTTGCAGGATGGAGAACGGCTGATGGTTGGGGAGCGATGCCACATGTTTCGTATTATGAGGTAGGAATGGGTTTTGTGGCAATGGCCATATTGTGAATGCCGCTGAGTCGGACCTTATCCATGACTTGAATGACCAATCCGTGCTGGACCGATTCATCAGCGTTAATGATGACGCTGGGATCGGGGTCCCGTTGCCGCGTGTCCGCCAGCCGTCCTGCCAACTCCCCCAGCGAGATGGGCTCCTTATTGTAAAAGAGCGTCCCCTCTTTGGTAATCGACAGCGACACTTCCTCTTGCACTTTATCGGTGGAGGATTCCGCTTCGGGCAAATTGACCGGCATTCCCCGTTGGAGCGTCATGGAGAGCGTGGCAATCATGAAAAACACCAACAGAAAAAACATGGTATCGATCATGGGAATGATTTCAATGCGGGCTTTTTTGGTTGGGGCAGCGGGCAATCTCATGAGTGAATCAGTCTCCGATGTCTGAGGCGAGGGTTGGAACATCCAGCATAGCGAACCGGATGTTCCAACTTCAAATCCTATTCGCGGGGAATCGATTAATTAAATTTCCACTCCACTCCGGCAAATCCGCTGATACCCTGTCCGGGATTAAAATACCGTCCCAAGCTATCATTGACGACCACCGCACCCGCATAGGTTTGGTTGGTCAGATTGCGACCCTCAGCGAAGAATGACAGTGTTTTCCCATAATTATATCCGGCACGGAGATTCACGAGAAAATACGCCGGATTTTTCGTCGTGTTGGCTGAGTCCACAAAAAACCCGGCCATGGACCATTCAAAATTTGGTGCGATCCAGAAACCAACCGGGTGATCATATCGGATTTCTCCTGTGAGGAAATGTTCGGGAGCCCCAGGAACTCGATTGCCATCTTTGGCGACAGTGGTTATCGGCACGCCTCCCCCCCCACCCGATTTGACGTCATCGGTGAATTTAAACAGGGACCAGGTATAGGCCCCTCTAACGGTAATGGTATCAGTCTGATTCTTAGGCCCAGGGGCTAACAGTCCGTGCGCCACCACCGCGGTCCCGCCGGCTTCGATTCCCGTATGCCGCGTGCCCCTGGCATTTTGGAAGGTCCCCTGGTTATTAATATTCGAGGCAATGATTTCTTTTTGCATTTCCAGATTGAAGGCGGTGAGATCCCATGATAAGCGATGATCTGCCGTCGTCCCTCTGGTTCCCAATTCGAATTGCCAGGCTCGTTGGGCATCCAAATTTAAAAAGGCGCTCGTGGGGGTTGTCCCGTCGGGATTGACGGACGAGGTTAATTCCACGTTGATGGGAGGTTCGTAGCCGCGACTCACGTTTCCATAAATCTGAGACGAGGGTGTGGTTCGATACACAAAGCCTACCTTTGGCGTAATGGCGTTGAACTGACGCAAGTCGGTGCGACTGCTGGTTAAGGCGCCGGAAAATGGGCTGAACAGCTGATTTCGGCCTTCGCGAATGCTGTAATCCCATCGTCCTCCAGCGATGAAAAGCAAGTCTTTGGTGACGCTGAATTGGTCTTCGAGGTAGGTTCCAAAGTTGGTGGTCCATAAACTCAAATTTTGAGTTTGGGTTCCTCGTGCCCCAAGATTATTGACGAAACGCCGTTGATTCGTATCGCCGAATCGGGGTTGATGACCAATGATGAAAAAGTTTTCATGGCCAAAAATCGAATTGGAATTGCCGTAGCGAATTTCCCCGCCCACATTATAGTTGTCTTGGACGATCGTTTGAAAAATCGGGTGGTCCAAATACTGATAGGAATAGTAAGGAATGATCTCAAAGAACTGGTTAGCGGCGAACTCGTTTCGATAGGCTACCCCCGCTCGTATCAAGTTATAGTACCGCCCGTATTTACAGGCCTGGTTGAGTCCGCACGCAAATGGATTGATTCCTCCCAATGTGTTGGCTTGCTGGTCATTCTTTTCCAACTGGGCCAGGGTGAGGGAGCCCGGGATTCGTTCGGCCACTACACCCCCCAATATGTAGGCGCGTATTTCCTGATGGGTCCCGATTTTAAAGCCAAAATTGGCATTCAATCGCTGGCGGGATTGCTGGCTGTTGTCCTGAAAGCCGTCCTGGTGGTTTCCGGAAATGCTGACATAATAGTCGGCGGTGACGTCCATCGTCCCCAATTTCATGGGCTGCGTGACATGACCACTCGACACCTGTCCGGAGTACAATCCGAAACTGCCTGCCAGCAATCGCATTTGGAGAGTCGAGGCGTTATACCCCGTTCTAGGCACGAAATTGATGGCCCCCCCAATAGTGTTGGCTCCATACCGCAACGCGTTGGCCCCTTTATAAATTTCGATTCGCTCATAGGCATTGAGATCGATGGACTCAAAGTCGGAGAAGCCATCGGCATCGCCAAAGTAGATGCCGTTGATCAAAATGTTGATGCCGCGATGGTGAAAATTGTTCCGGAGGGAGGTTCCTCGAATTTGGAATTGGCCCTCATCGGCTCCGAAGCGTGTCTGAAATCGTACCCCTGGCGCAAATTGCAAGACATCGTTCAAGTTCAAGGCCCGGGATTCTTGAATGGCCTTTTCTTCAATTAACAGAGTGCTGGCTGGGCGGCGCGAAATTTCTTCCTTGACGATATCGATGTTTTCAATTTTTTTCCCCTCTACCGTGACCATCGGGAGGGTTTCGATTGACTCGTCAGCCAATCCGGTGGAAGGAAACAAAATGAGCGTGCCGATCAGTATGCTGCTGGCCAGGGGCCCGAGACGTTTGTTGGTGAATATGTGGGTGTTGAGTCTCATGTGTATGTATAGGTCCTTTCCGAATACTGTAGAAGCCGAACGAGGACAAGCAGGTTCCTGGCCTCCTTGCCGCGATAAATCATTGCAATGGAAATTCCGAAAGCTGGCTTAGTTGGGCGGGCCGCGGGCGGCGGTTGGTCTCAGGAAGGCCTGCGTTGGGATAGAAGACCACAAGGCCACCACTCCAATCAGAATGATGAGTGGCATCAATAAGGTGTGTGGCGCCGCATCGGCAGACTGGGCTCTTGTGCTGACCTGACATGCCCATGTGCAAAGCAAGGAATGCGTGACCGAATATTTGGAATGATGTTGGCCTGTTGGTTGGTGTAACTCATTGGACGCATGGCAATACATGCCGAGGCTCGCCAGCGTGAGGTAGAGCACGGAGAGAAAAATGGGCACTTGGCGAAAATGGCGGGCCATCATGAAGGCGCTGGGTTGTGGTTGAGTCATAGTGGATGATTGAGGATTACAATGAACGCCCATGGTGTCGATCTAGTGAAGGGGATGGATGGCCAATGGGTGTTTCTTGTGAGCTGGCCCCAGGGTATGCGTTGGGGGACTCAGGGAAAGTGGGACTCCTTGTTTCATCCGAAATGTAATCTGTTGAACGTGGTCAAAATTCTCAATGGGATTGCCCCGCAAAACCAAAAAGCTGGCTTCGTACCCTTCCTCAAATCGTCCAATGTTTCGAGAAGGGAAAATCGCTTGAGGAGTGGTTTCACACCACAGCTTGAGTAACGTCAGGTTGTCAAAGACGCCGAGCTGCCGGAGGTGGAGAGCTTCGGCGAGAGCTGTCTCCGCATGATCGCTTCCAATCGCAATTTTTACTCCGGCTTGATGGAGTAATGCGAGGTTGTGGGCTTGAATGTCCCTGGTCACACTCGAAGTCTTGTGCGCTGGGGATGTGGGATGGTTGTGGCGGGAGGAAGACGTCTCCCCTGAATGGACCGTTGAATCAGGATGAGTGTGTTGCGCCGGGTGAAAGTGCCCCGCGACAGTGGTGGTCACGACGACGACGTGGTGCTGGGCAGCTAGTTGTGCATCTTCCTGGGTTAACCGTACCGCAGTCTGTTCATCGGGGGAGGGGAGGAACCAACCTGGAAGATGGGCAATTTCATCGACCTTTCCACGAATGGCCGTTCGAAAGTCTGCTGCAGTTTCAACGTGTGCGGAAACTCGCAAACCCTGCCGGTGGGCCAAGGTGACGATGGCCTCGAGTAAGGCCGGGTCCAATCCTTTCCGGAACCCATGGCTGGGGTGAATGTCCTGAGCATGAAAATGTTCAACATCTCCAAGGTAAATTTTGATGAAGTCCGGATTGGTCCTGGTAATTGCCGGCCATCGTTCTTGCAGGTCTTTGACATTGGAAATGGGGAAATAGGCGCGACCCTCGAACCAATCTTTTTGACGTGGGCCGATGACCGGTTCGTAGCGATGGATTCTGAGCATGTCTTCATAGAGATGGCGCGGATGGCCGTCTGGGCTTGTGAGGCCGGCATGGGCAAAGATGACATCAATGCTCTCGGGTGTGTTGAGATGGTGTTGAACGTGCGTTGAAAACTCAGCAATGTCATTCGGATTTTTGACATAAAAAATTCCGTCTCGTAGATACGGTTGGATCACCTGATGGATATTCCATACTCCCTCTACGTTGTGGGTGTGAGCTTCTCCAAAGGGTGGCACCACATATCCATTCTGTAAATCCAGTGTCTGGTCAACCTTGTCGGGTGGTGTATGGGTGAGCGTGCCATCGACCGCATACCAGGTTTGCTGCAGGAAGGTTTGTCCGTTGAACCATTGGCCGTTTTTGAAGGCATAGGTTCTGGTTGGGAAAAGTCTCTTCGGGGTGTTGTCCGGTTCTCCGGTTGCCAAGCCAGGAAACGCGAAACACCCAACCAATACCCATCTCAGAAGTCTGGTTGCTTGCGCTGACATAGCAAATGAATATCCGAGGAATGCCCACATGGGATCAATGACCTTGAATCGCAGCGTAAGGATCGTGGTTATGCTGACGACCCTTGGGGTTTGGTAATGATGGCTTGAAGCAGGGTGGCGTATTGTTCGATGTGTTCTGTTTCCTGCTCGACACGTGAAAGAAAATAGTTGTACGGAATGAGCGTCACGACTGCCACAAAAATACCAGCAGCGGTGCAAATTAACGCTTCAGCGACTCCTCCGGTAACGGCGTGCGGATTGCCGAGTCCGGATTCCGACATGATGCCGAATGAGCCGATCATTCCAATAATGGTTCCCAGCAGGCCCAGTAAGGGACCGAGCGTGATGATGGTGTCCAAAATGGATAAGCGTCGTTTGAGGAGGGAAATCTCCCGTATCCCTAGGGCTTCCATGGCCGTGGACGGTTGGTGTGTCCGATGAACGATTCCCGCGGCTAATACGTTAAGGATTGGACTGGATTGCTGTTTGGCGTAGGCCAGGGCATCCGAGAATTTTCCTTGTTCGGCCACTTGAATCATGCGTTCGGCTAA
>JACKFF010000026.1 GCA_020632595.1 Nitrospiraceae bacterium
GGGTCTTCTCCCAAACGAGTGGGTAAAAGTTAGACCGTAGCGGCTGGGAAAGGCGAGTAGGGCAAGGGGATACAGTGTTTTAAACACGAGAAAAATCTGTCATGATCACCGGATGTCAACGAGCAAGAGCCTGCTGGACACATACCGTTTCCCTGGGTTTTGTCCAAGAGCCACGATCAAGGGAATATTCGGCGATCCGCAGGCCCGGATTATTCGGCTGGGGCGGCGTCAAAAAAAACCGCGTGTGGATGTTGTGGGACCCTCCATCGGAGTTTCTACGATCGCAGGGTCCGGCACATTCGGGACCTGTCCTGTGGGGAGCTGCGCATCTACCTGGAAGTGGAGGTCCGCCGGGTTCGATGTCGCCGGTGTGGCAAGGTGAAGCAGGAAACGTTTCCCTGGCTGGCGACCAACCCGTTTTACACGAAGCGATTTGCCTGGTATGTGGGGCGCCGCTGTCGGGAAACGGCCGTCAAGGACGTGGCCAGGGAGCTCAAGCTCGATTGGAAGACCGTGAAGAGCTTGGAGAAGGAGTATATGCAGGAGCAGCTCCGGCGCACAGGGACGCCGGGCCCCAAGGCCATTGGCATTGACGAGCTCTCCATCAAAAAGGGGCAGACCTACCGGATTGTGGTCAGCGATCTGGTGAGGCGGCGGCCGATCTGGTTCGGAGGCGTCGATCGCTCCGAAGAGAGCCTGGATCGGTTCTACGAGGGGTTGGAAGCCAAGAAAGTGGCTGGCATTCAGTTGGCGGTGATGGATATGTGGCGGGCCTTCGAGAGTTCGACCGTGAAGCATGCGCCTCAGGCCGCGATCTTGTATGACAAATTTCACGTGATGCGGCATCTCGGTCAGGCGCTCGATACGGTGCGCAAACAGGAATACAAGCGGCTGACGGAGAGGGACCGGTCGTTTATCAAGGGGCAAAAGTATACCCTCCTGTCACGAAAGGAGAATCTGACCCTTGAGGGACGACAGGCGCTGAAAAAGCTCCTCGATGCGAACAAGCGACTCCACACGGCCTATGTGCTGAAGGAATCCTTCGGCCAGTTATGGGAGTACCAGACCGAAGGCTGGGCGCGGAGGTTTTTCGAGAACTGGAAAGCCGCATTGAAGAGGCAGCGCCTGAAACCCTTCGAAGACTTTGCGGAGATGATCGAGCGGCACTGGGATGGGATTGCCGCCTATGCCAAGGCTGAGAATAAAGTTTCGCTTGGGTTCGTGGAGGGACTCAACAATAAGATCCGGGTGATTCAACGCCGGGCGTATGGGTTACGCGATGAGGAGTATCTCCGCCTGAAAGTCTTGACCTGTATGCTCAAGCCCATCTGAAAAACAACCCAAAATCACCCACTCACTTTGGAGAAGAGCCCTAATTAATATATACCTTCAACCAACCCCCTCTTCAATCCTTTCATTGAGGTCAGGCACCTTCGATTGATGCTTCAAGATTTTTGGCAAGAAATTCTTACGGTCTGGCAGATCGGCGTTTTACATACCACCCTGGGTGATATCTTTCTTGCCTTAGGCGTGTTTTTGGTATTCTTGTTTGTCCGCCGCATTTTCTTCCGTTTTTTTTCCCGTCTTTTGCGACGGTTGACCGGACGAACCAAAACGGACATAGATGATCGGATCCTGGAAGCGATTGAACGCCCCCTTGAATTCACGTTTGTCATTATTGGTCTGTACATTTCCGGGCAGGTCATTTCCTTGTCTCCCGCGTTGGGTGCGATCTTTGGACAAATCATCCGGTCCTTGATTGCTTTCACGATCTTCTGGGCTATTTTTCGAATACTGGATCCGCTGTCAATCCTACTGGATCGATCCATCACGCTCTTCGGCAGCCAAAGCATGCACGAAACCGTTAAGGGGTTTTTTCTCAAGGTCGCAAAGTTCGTGGTGGTCTGCTTAGGCATTGCCGCGGTGTTTCAGGAATGGGGATTCAATGTCGCGGCGGTCCTCGGTAGCTTGGGACTGGTCGGCATGGCGGTCGCCCTCGGCGCCCAGGATTTCATTAAGAATATGTTTGCGGGGTTCACGATATTTTTGGACCGGGTCTTTGAAAAAGGCAATTGGATCAAAACGCCTGACGTGGAAGGCACAGTGGAGGAAATTGGATTTCGTGCGACAAAAGTCCGTCAATTTGACAAAGCCCTGGTCACACTGCCCAATTCCAAATTGGCCAATGAAGCGTTAATCAATTACTCCCGCATGACGAACCGGAGAATTTATTGGAAAATCGGGATCGAGTATCGTTCGACTCACGATCAAATACGGAATATTATCCAAGCCACTTCGGCCTACATTTACGAATGTGGAGACTTTGAAACCAATCCGGAACAGACCAAAACATTTATTTTCCTGGATTCATTCGGTAACTCAAGTATTGACATTATGCTGTATTGTTTTACGAAGACTATTGTATGGGGTGAGTGGTTGGAAGCCAAAGAACGCTTGGCTTACAAAATCAAGGAAATCGTCGAGGGCGAGAAAGCCAGTTTCGCGTTTCCATCGAGTTCCATTTATGTCGAAAGTCTGCCATTCGGCACACCAGAATCTTTCATGCCACCCCTCTCCCGGTCGCCTTCTTCTCCATCGCCAACATAGTTTCCGTGTTTCTGTAGGTGGGCATAGCAAGCCCAGCAAGCAAAGAATTCTGTTTCCTCAAGGAAAACCGCTGCCTGCATTCCAGAGAATGTGTAAATGCCATCGAAGACCTCCTTCCTGACTCCCTTCCACGCCATATGCCTCATGTGGTCCATTTTCCCTCCTGTTCGCAGAACTACATGATATCGGCTCATCTATATTAGGCCCCAAATCAATTCCATCCCTTTCCTAAATTCCTTCCCTATTCGAGCAGTTCGTTGGACGTATGAAAAGATTTTCCCCAAATTGCCCGCAGAGCTATTAAACTCCATAAACTTTCAGTAACATTAATCGTTCCCTCTCTGGCTCCCCATATTGGCATAGCTGCCAAACTTGGATCTGACCCTCGAAGCCATGAGATAAAATGATGGATTCCAGTCCTGGATCGGAAACGCCACCCCATTGCGACCCTTTTATTAAAATGCTGACGGAGCCTGGTTGGAGAAACCGAAATGGACAGAAGGGAGGAAAACAGGACTATTCCCGTATAGGCTTCAGGAACAATATTGGCCACGCCCAGGCGATTTACCCTATATCCGCCTTTGTCATTTCCAATATACCCAGGATTAAGGGCAAATTAACCCTTTCTCTTATTGGTTGATTACGATAATATTGTGCCTTCAGAAGTGATAAGAACTTTTTTCTTTTCCCTCTGACCAATTGAAAATCTAATCAGGCCACTCACCTAACAACAAAGGAGAAGAGTAATGGCAGAAACAACGGCAGCAATGTTTGGAGGACACAAAACCAACGGCCTGGTTCTCGTCGTGGACGATGAGCCTGATGTCCGAAAAGTAGTACGAATGACACTCGAAAAGGCCGGATATGATGTCATTGAGGCGGAGGATGGGGAAAAGGCTATCGAAGCAATCCATCAAGGTGAAAACCCTTTAATGTTGGACGTTGTTATTTCCGATATTCGCATGCCAAAAATCAACGGCGTGGAAGCCATTAACTATTTTCAACAACAATGGCCACGTGTTCCCCTCATTGTGCTGACGGGATTTCCGGACATGGAAATGGCCACCGGATTTCTCAATAAGGGGATTGTGGATTATCTGGTCAAACCGGTTGAAAAGGAAAAATTACTTAAATCCGTGGCCACCGCCATGGAAAAACGAGATCTCAATCGCCTGTAATCTGACGGGACTAACTTTTCAGATTTCGAGTTTCTTCTCGCGGGAGAATCGTTCCCCATGAAGAAGACTATGGTATATCAAGTAAAGCCCTATCCTCAGGATAGGGCTTTCTACCATATGAACGTTAAGACATGGAGAAATACCGCATGCTCCCCGTTTGACCTTAGCCTTTCCTCATCCTCCACTCCAACCATCATGGAGGGATTCCATGGCGACCGTTGAACCTCCCATTACCATTGCCATTCTCGGGGCCGGCAAGGGAGGAACGGCGATGTTGGAATCCTTTCTCAATTTACCCCATATCCGTCTACTGGGCATTGCCGACACAAATCCCCATGCGTTGGGTTTTCAACTTGCCCGACTTCACAATATCCCTACTGTCTCTCATCCTCTGAAGCTTATTCAGGAAGACCAGGTGAATTTGATCATTGACGTGACCGGGGATCCCATTCTTCCTTCATACATTACGGAGCACAAACACAGCGGGGCTGAAGTGCTTGGAGGGACCGCCGCCAAAGTTCTCTCAGAGTTGATCCAACATCAAAGATTTATTCAAACACAACTGTTTCAATCGGAAAAATTAGCCAGCATGGGAACCTTTGCCTCGGGAATTGCCCATGACATTAATAACCCGCTGTATGTCATTTTGGCGATGGCCGAAGAAATTCAAGAGGAAACCAATCTTGATCGCATTCGACTCCATGCCGCCAGCATCCATGAAGCGGCACAACGCATTCAAGCCATTTCACGAAATATCACTGATTATGTTCGCACATCCAGCCATCAAGAACTCGAAAGAATCGACCTCCATGCCAGACTGGATGAAGCCTTAAGCATTTCCAGATTTGCAACAAAATTCCGAGAAATTACGGTTCAGAAACATTACCAAAACGGCTTGACCGTCCAGGCTAAACCGGAAGAAATCCTCCAGGTTTTCATCAACCTTATCACCAACGCTATTCATGCCATGGAAGAGAAAGGCAGCCTCACCATCACCACCTCACACAGCAACGGAACCGTACAAATTGCGATCAGCGATACCGGCTGTGGCATTTCCCCGGAACACCTCCAAAAGATTTTCAATCCCTTCTTCTCAACGAAACCGAAAGGCCAGGGGACCGGCCTCGGACTCTATAACGTCAAAACCATTGTCAAAAAATATCATGGGGATCTTCAAGTCGAAAGCGAATTAGGGAAAGGCACCACGTTCCGATTGTCTTTCCCGGCCATTCCTCCTGTAGAAGGTACGGTGTCCGGTGGACAACCCTGAACCCAAACCCGCCAAAAGAAAAAAAGGACTGACCCAAAAACTGGTTCTGTCCATGCTGTTGGTCGGCGCACTCCCCTTGATCATTGGACTTCTGCTGGCTTTCTACCAGGGCACACAGGAAATTCGCGAGGTCAATGGATCCAGCTTTGAAGCTCTCGCAACAGAGACGGCCAGAAAGCTTGATCTGGTCATGGCAGATGAACTGGCCCGCACGTCCTTACTGACAACCGATGTGAAAATCATTGCACGCCTGGAAGACATCCGCGATGCCCTCAGTGAGCTGAGTCCCCAAGAGCTGGCTCGCACCCTCACGCAGGAACAAGAAGCCTGGAACGCCAAGGATGCCGACATGCTTCAACGAATTCTGAAAGGACCATTTGCCGAGATCCTGCAATCACATGTGGGGGGAACCTTTATGGACCCGGGCCATCCCATTCCGCTGATTACCCGATCTGCCACACGTGGCTTATTTATCACCGATCGTGCAGGACGGGTTGCTGCGAGCCTGGATTCCGAGATTCCCTACCTTCACCGGGAAGAGGTATGGTGGCAAGGTGCCTTCCACAATGGAGTCGGTCAACCGTATATAGGCCAGGTAGCGTTTGATTCACGATTGGGAGTCTATACCTTTACTCTTGCGCTCCCCATCATGGATAGCTTGCGGTATGAAGCCATCGGCGTCCTGCACCGGATTTATGACGCCAAGGAGTTCTTTGCCCCTTCCATCGATATTATTCGATTTGGCAAAACCGGTCATGTCATGCTCATTGACAGCCGTGGCGTCGTTTTGAGCTGCCCGATCCTTCCCACGGGCACCTCAATTACCGACACCCGCCTTATTCCTCTCGTCACCCCCCTTAAGGCGGGATGGACTCCAGCCCCAAGCGATGGACATGGGGGCACTGCAGCCTCCATCATTGGATTCGCCCCCCTGAGTAATACCAATCAGATCACCAAATTCTCCACAGGCCAGACCTGGCATATGTTTGTCTGGCAGTCATCCGAGGAGGTCTTTGCCCCCATAGAGCATTTTTTCAAATGGACGGCCGCTTTTGGATTACTGGGAGTGGCACTGCTCGTCACATTGGGATATATCGCCGCCAATCGAATTGCCGCACCCATTCGTCGCCTTCAGGAAGCGGCCCGGCAAATCGGCAGAGGGGAATATCGTGAGCCCCTAACATTGTCCACCGGCGATGAAATTGAGGAATTAGCTGATGAAGTCAATCGGATGAACCAACAGCTGGCATCACAGTTCGCCGGATTGGAAAGCCAGGTTGAGTTGAAGACCCAGGAAGTGAAATACCTTGAAGAGTCGACCATTAAAATTCTCGATAATGTGCCTGACCCGGTCCTCATGATTGGCCCGGACGAACACATCGAATATGTCAATAAGGCCTCGAAGGAAGCCTTTGCCATCACGAACGGCGAGATCATCGGCACGCCACTATTCCAAATTTTCTCCTCCTTGGATCCTGCGACACGAGACCGCCTGAAACAGGAAATGCACGCGGTCCAGGTTATGGAACCTCTATCTTCAGACAATACGAAAGCCCAGCCGTCCAACACCTCGTTACAAGATCCCCTGGTTCCCATGAACTGGGCTCAATCAGGCACCAATCGGCAGGAAATTCGGGTCAATCAGCGAACGTTCCGGTACCGGTGGTTTGGTGTCCAGGCCCGCCCAGGAAGGGAGCCAAGTGCCGGATTGGTATTACGAGATACGACGGAAGAAAGTATCCTTCAGGACCGTGTCATCCAAGGGGAAAAGCTTGCCAGCTTAGGCGTTCTCAGTGCCGGGATTGGACATGAACTCAATAATCCTTTAGTCGGAGTTATTGGATTAGGTGAAGCGATACAAGAGGAGACCAATCCCGAACAAATCAAAGAATATGCCAGGGGCATTGTTCAACATGGAAAACGTATGGCTTCCGTCGTTCGGGACTTTACCGGTCAATCCGGAAAAAATTTGACTGAAGGGCAAACGCTCATTAACCTCAATGAACTGTTGGAACAATCTTTGACTACGGTCAAGGGTCTCTTTCCATCAGTCCGGATTGAAATAGAGACTCACCTTGGTCCCATTCCTTCCATTCAGGGAAAGGTATTAGAACTTGGACAGGCCTTTACCAACATCATCACTAATGCTTTTCAAGCCATGAAAGAAGGGGGGAAACTTGTTATTTCAACAGAAGCGTCTGGGCACGATCTGGAAATCCGCATAAAAGACACGGGGCGCGGCATCGCCCCAACTCATCTGCCCAGAGTCTTTGACCCTTTTTTTACCACGAGGGGGCAGGGAGAAGGATCGGGTCTTGGACTGACCGTGGCCTATCGAATTATCAATAAACTAGGCGGACACATTCGAATCGAAAGTGAAGAAAGCCGGGGGACGACCTGCTTGATTACCTTACCCGTTTCGAATGCCCACCCGGCGAAGGAAAGGAGTTCGACGTCATGACAAGCCTTCGAGGTAGTAGGACCGGCTTATCTCTGGTTGTGCTTGCCACTCTCCTCATTGGAATAGGTGTTTCTTCATCTCTTCAAGCAGGTGATTCCAACGCCATGAAAAATCTATCACCGGAGAAAGTTGCAGACTTCATTCATGCCATCGTTGAGGCCGACCGTCACGTCTACACAACGCATATCGTGAAAAGAATGCAGGAGCAAGGCGTCGTCATGGCCCGAGAAGATTGGGAAAACAAAAATGCCATTCCCCTTCCCGCGCAGTTTCTCCATATTTCCAGTAAATTGGTCGCGGAATCAGGACACGGCATTCGATTCCGTTTGATTAGTCTATGGCCAATCTATCGGAGGAATGGGCCTGCAACAGATTTTGAACGGAAGGCCTTGGAGCAACTTTCGCTCAACTCCGACACACCTCAACGTGGAATTGTGTCCACTGGAAAAAAGCGATTATTTCAAGCCATATATGCCGATACGGCAATTAACGATACCTGCACCACATGTCATAATGCTCACCCCTTAAGCCCCAAACGTGACTTCAAAAAGGGCGACCTCATGGGGGCCATTGTCATCACCATTCCTCTGGAGGACTAACGCCCGGCACAGATTCCGCCACAGGCTCCATTTTTCACACATTCGATAGACCCTTCCCCTGTTACACGTATTTTTTCAATCTCCGTTTTGACAAGGAATAGGTAGGAAACTTGGTACGACTTCCCATAGTTCAATTTTTGATAGGACTTGCCCTCACAACTCCTGTTTTGGGCTTTGACTATCAGCCCTCCTCTTCTTCATCCATACCCCTGGATATTGGAAATATCATCAAGGACATTCGCGAACTGAGTCGTCCATCATATCAAGGTCGGCAGGCCGGCACGGATGGTAGCTTGCAATCGGCCGACTATCTGGTTGATCGATTCCGATCTCTCGGCTTGCAACCGGCCAACCACCTTTCAAAACACGAACAGGATTTTCATTGGTTACAACAACGATTCATGACGGCAATTCAATTGCTGGAGCCATCGACCATCACCCTTTCCCTTATTGGCGCGAATCAAACGTCAATGACGATGTCGCTTGTCCCAGGTCAAGCGTTTCTTCCCATTTTGGATTCTCCTTCCACCAGAACCACAGCCAGAGTCGTCTTTGTGGGATACGGCATTGTCGACCCTGCCCGCGGAATAGATGAGTATCAGGGAATGAATGTCGACAATCGCATCGTCCTATTTCTCCGGGGAAAACCCCCATCCTACACGGGGTGGATCACGCATGAAGAAAAAGCGGCCATCGCCAAAGATAGAGGCGCGGTAGGCTATTTAACGGCAACCGGTCCACTACTTGGCCGTTATGAAGCCCGCAAAGGTCTGGGGCAGGGTCCTTTAGCCATCTATGGAGACACACTTGATAACCGTCCCATCCCTGGGGCATGGATACATGGGAAACTTCTTGATCAGGCCTTGAATGCAGCCAATGATTCGCTCGAAGCCCTGCAACAGGCTGCTAATGATATCGGGACATTTCGTAGCAGACCCCTTCCGCTTCTGGTCCAATTCCATTGGGAAATCCGCAGTCAGCCCGGAACCCTAACCAATGTCATCGCCATGTTACCCGGTCGTGATCAGGAGCTACGCAAGGAACTCATTCTCATCGGTGCCCATCGCGACCATTTTGGCCAACAAGCCGGCTTGCTTTTTCCTGGAGCCGATGACAATGCATCCGGAACATCAGTGATGTTGGAACTGACCAGAATGCTCTCCCAAAGCGCTACCTCACCGAAACGGACCGTGCTCTTCGTGTCATTTGACGGGGAAGAACGTGGCCTACTGGGCTCGAAGCACTATGTCAGCCACCCCGCCTTTCCATTGGATCGAACGGTCGCCATGATCAATCTTGATCATCTGGGAGCGGGGGATGGGAAACTGACGGTTGGAATTACTCGAATGGATAAGATGCTGGCTCAGCAGGCAGCCGACCGGGCGGGATTAGACGACAATATTCAAATGTATGGTTATTTCCCCGGTGGCGACCATGTCCCATTTTTTGAAGCCGGGGTGCCGACCGTGACAGTTGTCAGCAGCGGCAGGCACCCCCATTTTCATCAACCATCTGATTCCCTGCAGTCCATTCAACCCGAAAATTTGTCCATCGCTACCAAATTCCTCTTCTCACTGATTACCCTGTTAGCTGACAAGCCTCAAGGAGCCTGTCATCCTCAGCTTACCCCGAAGGATTTGTGTCCAGGGTGAAGGTATCTGGAATTTGTTAAATTCTTTGAAGGAAATGTTCTGAGCTTGCCAATTGGCTTACCATACAATATGGCGGCACCGAACCTTCTTTCTCCTCCATTCCTTCACTGCTCAGATTTCCTCGTGAATTCTCACAGGGAACATGCAGATTGTTACCATCAATTCCCCCCGATCACGTTATTCTTTTTCTTGTTTCACTTTTTCGACTGTCTTTTCTTTAATTACTTCAATTTCCAGAATGATTTTGACCTCATCACCCACGAGCATTCCGCCACTATCCAATAATTTGCTGAATTTCATGCCGAAATCTTTTCTGTTCAGCGTTCCGGAAGCGCTGAAGCCAGCCCGTGTATTGCCCCAAGGATCCTGAGAGACCCCATTAAACGTTCCGACTAATGTAATCTCTTTAGTGACTCCCAACAAAGTCAAATCTCCAACAGCGGTGTAGTCGTCTCCGGTTTTCTTATAACTTTTCATGGTATAGGCCATGGTCGGAAACTTTTGAACGTCAAAAAAATCCGGACTTCGTAAATGCTCATCCCGTTTCTGATGATCAGTCGTGACCGAGGCGGTCTGGATGACCGCTTCAATGGTTTTAAATTCCTTCTCCTCTGCGTCCATCTCCACAGTTCCTGAATACTCTGTAAACCTGCCGTTGGTTTTGGACACCACCATATGGGCAACTTGAAATCCAACCCTGGAATGATCATGATCCAGTTTCCATTTTGCCATTTCTGCAACCGAAGCGGTGACAAACCCAAAACCAACAATCAGAACCGTTCCAATTCCAAAACACACTTTGGAAACATTCCGCATCACATAACCTCCTGTGAAAATTGAAGACATACTGGATGACTGGTCTTCGTTCATGAATAAACAACAGCACATGATCTACGGATCAACTATCATCCAGCGCTCAACGAATAATTTACCCGACCGGCGAATTGCTGTTGCCGGAAGCCGGATCATCCAGCCATTCGTCAATGAGTGGAACTATCACCCTCGCAGGTTGATACCCCTGCGTCAATCTGATGTGGACATTACCATTTTGACCAAGCAGCGCCGGGAAACCACTCACTCCCAATTGGCGAGCCCGATCAAATTCCTGCCAGACCGATTGTTTCGTCGCAGAATCATGAAACCCTTCCAGAAACCGGTCCTGTTCAATACCTTGCGTACCGGCAAGATCCGCCAAAATCTCCGGATGCGTGACAGCCTTGTTCTTCACGTAAAATGCTTCCTGAACAGCATGTAAAAACACAAATTCCTTATCCGGAGCCAATTGCCGAATTACTATCATCGCCCGTGATGGCGGTTCAGTGTCATACATGAACGAAGGCTCAGGATGGAAATTGAAATTAAATGGCTGACCGGTTCGTTCATGGACCGCATGCCAATGGCTGAGAATATAGGCACGCCGTCGCTCATCAAATCGTTCAGTATTGCCGGGGCGCAACCCACCCAACAATACCTCGATCGTCATCCGATCTCCATATCGCCGAACGATCTCAGCAATGACTGGTGAAAATCCCCAGCACCACGAACACATGGGATCAACAACATAGATAAGCGATTTCACCATCATATTTACCACCTGGCTCCCTCGGTGGGCTCCCTCGGTGACCTGCCCAGACATACCCAACAAGTGAATATCCTTGAATGAAATCAAGATACTTTACCACACCGGAGGTTTGAAACTTATTAATTTTCCATCAAAGGTTTTTTAAAATTCATGCAGCTTCCTGTGGCTCTGAAACAACACAGGGGAACTCCCTTCCCTTCCGAACCTCATCAACCGCTGCACATTTGCATCCTGTAAAATCCAGCATCCCCGAACATTTAATAACCCAATCTTTACACCTTAAAAACAAATGGATCATAATAAGATTCTTATCTGGGAGACGCTATGGCAGGGTCCCGTCACGATTTATTAACGAACCTCAACGAAGAGCCTGCACTCCGAACTATCCTGGAGGGGACCGCCACGGTCACGGGGGAACGATTTTTTGAAGCCTTGGTGGAGAACCTGGCCAAAGCCCTGCACACCCACGCCGCCTGGGTCACGGAATATTTTCCGGAATCCCGCCGTTTGAAAGCCCTGGCCTTTTATTTGAATGGATCTTTTCTTAAAGATTGGGCCATGGACCTTGCCGGCACGCCGTGTGAGCATGTTATCGACCAGGCCCGTCTCATCCATTTTCCGGACAACCTCTTGAATCTCTTTCCCATTGATCCGGATATCGCAGGGCTCAAGGCCGCCAGTTATATAGGACTCCCGCTTACCGATACAGCCGGAAAAATTCTCGGACATCTCGCGGTCATGGATACCCGCCCGATGCCGGCTGAATCTCGCATAGAGGCCATTATTCGGATTTTTGCTGCACGGGCAGCATCAGAACTTCAGCGGCTCCAAGCGGAGTCCGCCACACGGGAACGGGAACAGAAATTACGCCGGCTGGTGGACAGTGCCATGGATGCCATTATTGAATTGGATGAAGATCTTCGGGTCACCCGAATCAATCCGGCTGCCGAGAAAGTGTTTCAATGCGAGGCAATTCATCTCGTTGGAATGGATTTTTGTCTCTCCCTTGGCCCGAATGACCGGGAAAAATTATGGAGACTCATTCAGGATCTCCACACGAAACCTGCAGGTCGGCGCTCTCTCTGGATTCCCGGTAACCTCAAAGCCATACGAACAGACAGTACCGAATTTCCGGCAGAAGCCACCCTATCCCAATTTCAAATGGAGGGAAAAGTCTTTTACACCCTGATTCTTCGTAATGTGAATGAACGTCTGGAAGCGGAACAAAAGATTCGATCCCTGACGATTGAAACGGAATTTCTTAAAGAAGAATTACATGAACTGCAACATTTCGGCGAAATTCTTGGAAGCAGTCCCGCGTTGATGCGCGTCCTCCGGGACATCCAACAGGTCGCCGATACCGAAGCCACTGTGCTCATTTCCGGTGAAACCGGGACCGGTAAGGAGGTGATGGCTCGCGCCATTCATGCCAACAGCCGGCGTCGGAGTCACCCATTCATCAAAGTAAATTGCGCGGCCATTCCTGCGACCTTAATCGAAAGCGAATTTTTCGGACATGAGCAAGGTGCCTTTACCGGCGCCACGAAAAAGAGGGAAGGACGCTTTTCATTGGCTGACGGAGGGACCATTTTTCTGGATGAAATCGGTGAACTGCCCCTGGATCTTCAAGGCAAATTATTGCGCGTGCTTCAAGAGGGGGAATTCGATCCGGTCGGCAGTTCCCACACCAAAAAGGTAAATGTCCGCGTCCTGGCAGCCACAAATCGTGATTTACGGAAGGAGGTCCAAGACGGAAAATTTCGTGAAGATCTTTATTATCGATTGAATGTCTTTCCCATTCATCTTCCGCCTTTGCGGGAACGAGGAGAGGATGTGGTCCTCCTGGCCAACAACTTTGTTCAGCATTTTGCTCAACGAATGGGTCGGACGGTGGCCCCCCTATCCCCTGACGCACTCAGAGGCCTCACGGCATACCATTGGCCGGGAAATGTACGGGAATTGCAAAACGTCATTGAACGGGCTGTTATTACGGCCCAAAACGGTCAATTAAATCTTGACCGTGCCCTCCCTGATGTTGAAGAGAAGCTCTCCTCTTCTCCAGAAACTCTTACACCGGAGCCACCCACCTGCATTCGCACTTTTCAGGAACTTCAGAATTTGGAGCGGCAAAACATTTTGCTCGCCCTTGAACAAAGCGGCTGGAAAGTGTCCGGTGAACAAGGCGCGGCCAAACTGCTGGGCATGAATGCTTCAACCCTTGCGTCTCGCATGAAAGCATTAGGCATTACTCGCGCAAAATAATTTCTGCTCAATTTCTACCGTATTTTTTCAATCCTTCCCGATCCTCTTTCAGGATTTCTTCATTTCCAGGATACTATTGCATTTGCGATTTTTCGCAAATTCGTCTTATGAAATTTCGTAATTCGGAAAATTTCACGAACGAATTTCACCATCATCAAATTACAACTGATTGATTTTATTTATTTTTGTTTAGAATTTAAGCCTGGCACACCGCCTGCAAAATAGTTTTGGCATGGAAGACAGCACTTATCAAACAAGTTCTCAAGGAACCGGTAGGAACAATATGACGAGTCAGGATGAGCGAGATTCAAAGTCTCAAACACCCGCTGGAAAACGGAAATTTCAGGATATGTGCCGTCAGGCAGATCAACTCTTTTTTCACATGCTGTTTCACACCCAACAAGGAGGATGTGCCATGTCATCAGTCACCACCACACCAACAACCATCAATGGGGTCAACATCGAACAATTAGGGGCCAATATCAATGCCATTCAAGGCGAACCGGGCTTAGCCAAATTTCAGTTCCGGGCCACCAACACCTGGATCAATGGCGGTCACAATCGCACCACGATCAAGGAGTTTTACGGAGTGGGCAAAGAAGATACGACCCGAACCGAGCCGTTCGTGCTTGATGCCGATGAACCGCCTGTCTTGTTAGGAGAGGATCAGGGAGCTAACCCGGTGGAGTTTGTGTTGCATGCGCTGGCATCCTGCCTGACTACGTCGATGGTCTATCATGCGGCCGCCCGAGGTATCAAAATCGATTCAGTGGAATCCCGGCTAGAGGGGGATTTAGATCTTCGCGGGTTTCTAGGTTTATCGAAAGATGTTCGTCCGGGCTATCAAAATCTCCGGGTACATTTCAGCGTGAAAAGTGACGCGCCAGCCGAAACACTGCGAGAGTTGACGAAGCATTCACCAGTATTCGACATCGTGTCCAATCCGGTTCCAGTAGTCATTTCGGTGAATAAGGAAGAGACCAACTGAGGACTAATACCGCAGATCGCCTCAGGCCAAACCTGAGGCGGTCGGCCCTTGAGCAAACAAATTAAAAGGAGTCACGATCATGAAACGAATCACGTTCTTCATTTATGGCACTCTGTGCTACGTGTTCTTTCTGGGCATCTTTTTATATGCCGTGGGCTTTCTGGGTAACTTTGGTGTCCACAACACCATCGATGGTCAAGCCCAGGTTTCAGTCTGGCAGGCATTGACTATCAATACGCTCCTGTTGGGTCTTTTTGCCATCCAACATAGCGTGATGGCCCGGCAGGGCTTTAAACGGTGGTGGACGCAATATATTCCCAAACCCATTGAGCGCAGCACCTATGTGCTCTGCACCAACATTGCACTGGCTCTTCTGTTTTATGCCTGGCAACCCATGGGAGGCGAGATTTGGCACATTCAAGATACAATCGGGCGGGGCCTGCTCTATAGCCTTTTTGCGGCAGGTTGGGGATTGATCCTCATGGCCACTCTCCTCATCAATCATTTTGATTTGTTCGGCATGCGGCAGGTCTGGCTCTATTTGCGAAAACAGGAGTATACCCCATTACCATTCAAGACCCCCGCCCTGTATCAGCAGGTACGGCATCCTCTGTATGTCGGTTGGCTCTTGGTCTTCTGGGCTACCCCAACGATGACGGTTGCCCATCTTGTCTTTGCGATGACGACAACCATCTATATCCTAATGGCCATTCAATGGGAAGAAAGAGATTTGGTGACTTTCCATGGGGAAGCGTATAAAGACTATCAACAACGGGTACCCATGCTCATTCCCCGTTTTTTCAGAGGGAACCACATGGGTAAACCACAAGCCGCAAGGACATTGTCTGCATGAAAGCCTGAGGAACAAAACCCGCTGCGTGGCTTTGCCACGCAGCGGCGGCTTTATCTCATTGCCAGAGAAGGGAAGACACCAATGCGGACAGGTAAAACCGAAATTTTTCTAAATCTTTCCCAGGAAGCTAGCTGGATGAAAAAGTTTAGATGGTATGGAGTAACGTTTTTCTTGATCAAAGGAGCATTTTGGCTTATCACCCCTTTCATTATCTATGCCTTCAACTAAATCTCTCGAGCTTTTCCCAGACTGTCGGCCCATGAGCAAGTTAAGAAGTAAAATCCACGCAGACGAACGTATCCCACGATTGAGTTTGAACCCCAGCAAGGCATCATGGCTTCCAAAGCACTGCGAGCCAGATCGTGTCTTGTTGGGGGTCGGTCCATTCCACCCGATGTCTGGTATGCGCTGGAAGATGAAGGGCATCTCCAGGTCCAAGCATCCTTTCAGGTTGTCCTTCAATCTTGAGTGTCGCCTTTCCTGCCAGCACTACAACCCATTCATGCTCTGCCTGGTCATACCAGAAATCTGGTGGAGAGGACTGGCCCCGCGACACGATGCGTTCAATTCTTACAGAACGACTCCTCAAGACCTCACTCGTCAATTCGTGGTCAACATGTTCAGGAATATTGGCGAAGAGATTTTGAGATAGTTCCATTCTCTGCACTTTTCTTGACAAATCGGCCATATAAAATGTAGCTCACAGAAAGGTTTCGGCCTTATGGCATCCTCTTTCCTGGGCCCGGCCGACTGCCATAGGTTCATTGAGGCGAGCTCTGATCATTGGGAATAATCAGAACTCAGCCATCTTTGGGGGGAAAAACCGAAGGATGGATCAGCGGCTGAATACGAAGATGTAAAGGCCCACGGAGAAGAATCAGGAGCCTGCCGAAAATTTAAAATGGGGGACCATAAAAACGGACCAGACAGACTTTCCAAAAAGAATTGATTCCTCTGCTCTACATCCCAGACGCTCCCTCAAGGCACGTCTTTAGCCAAATTGACTTACAACCTTTACTGCACGACAAAATGACCACGTCGGTTTTCCTGCCAGCACTCTTCATTCTGATCGGTGCAAAACGGCTTCTCTTTTCCATAACTCACAACCTGCAGATTTTCACTGGGGACGCCCAAATCAACTAAATATTCCCTCACCGCATTTGCCCGTCGCTCGCCAAGCACCATATTATAACTTTCCGTGCCACGCTGATCACAATGTCCTTCGATCACAATCTTATTATTCGCCAAGCCGGAAGCCAGTGTTTGGGCATTTTTCTGCAGAACAGAGATCGCATCCGCCCGAATAGAAAATCGGTCATAATCGAAATAAATATCTCCCAACGATTTGAGCAAAGCTTCCGTCTTCTTTTCAATGACTTCAGGCACTCCTGAGGCTTGCTGAGCTGATGAGTCCATCTCAGGCTCCACCCGAGCGATCATTTGATCCGGGGGAGCCGCCTCTTCCCGAATTACCGGTCGTGCGGGCATTTCCGGTTCAAGCGCAATCGGCGGGATCCCAGCCACTTGTGAGTCTTGAGGAGATGCCTGGCCTGGCATGGTTGGTAAGATAGGAGACGGAGTAATAACGGGTTCAGCTACCAGGGGAGCTTCTAGAGGCGAAGAAACAGCAGGTTCAACAACTGTCGTTCGAGGAGTTGCAAAAATATCAGCTGGAGCCGCGGGACGAATAACCGGGCGGACAGGCTCTTCCACAGGAATGTCCATAGCGGCGATCCCATTTAACGCTTCAGCTTGCACGGGCGGCCGAACAACCGCCTCAGCAGGTGGTGTCTCAGGTTCGACTTTTACCGCTTGGGGCATAGCTGGAGGCTCAGTCACACTAATAACCGTCGTTTGTAGTTTGGAACTACACCCCCCCATTATCGCAATCAGGCATCCGCCCAATAGGCCAAATTTTCCTACTCTCCTTACATTCGAAAAAGACAATACTTCGATCATGTTTTACCTCCACCATTTCCTTTTCTTGACTGCCGATGCCTCAGCTACATCCCATTCGCAATTTGATTCCTCATGCCCTTCAAGAATTTCTCTTAGCAGGGCCTCTGTCTTTCCTCATGATAATCTTATTCCCAAACTTTATGCAGTCCCTTAGAATTGTGTCAAGAACTCAAATGTGGCATCCCTGAGCACCACTTTAGTCTCATTACAGAATGCCTTTTGGTAAATTCCAGGTCAAGCGTCGTCCGAACAAAACTACATGAAATCCCTGCGTAAAACAACCTTTCATCCTGATCTTGGCAAGTCCATTGGAGCAGGCCCTGCTATATCGAACATCTCTTTAGGTTGCATCACGATAGCATGGTGTCTCCCACAACTATGAAAACTTTTTTTGTTTATCCAGAATATCTATAGAGAACTCTGAGCCCCTTCCGTCAGGATATTTCAGAGAATCGAATTCACCAACTAATTGGCAACGTGAGACCGGAAGATTTTTGAGCTCTCTAAAGTTCTTCAGTGCCGCCGCAAAAGATGATTCCCCGGAGGCCAGCCTCTATCGAATCCTAAGTGCAACTTCGAAACAATACCCAAATCAATACGCCTCAGTTCATAATAAGGTTCCCTACACCATCATCCCCAATTTGAAATTATTTTGAACCCCATCAACCCTAATATAAGAACCGGCACTTTCCGTTTCACTCTCACGAATCACCTCTCGTCATGACTCATTCATCCATTTGGGAATTGTGGGTTATTTCTCATATTTTCCCATTTCAATATATGAGTGCCAGAACACCTCTATTCTATTTCCGGCTTTCGTAGTGAGCTCTTTCAAAGTTCAGGCAGCCTTATTAAATGATTCCATTTTGTCAGGCAATTGATGAATATGATTCATTGATGGATTAATTTAACGATCATAAAGTCCATGATTGATCTTTACCCTTAAGTCCCTGATACTTCTGAAGGAAGTTGACTCCGTCCTGTAGGGTTTCACCTGCATGACTTTCATCAAATCTTATACCAAGGCAATTCATAAACATATGAAATATTTCAACTTTTATGAAAATTTCCACCTGGAACACCCCTTGCATTTAAACCGCTTAAACATTGCAACTCACCAACTATTGGGGCCAGTAATTTTTTGAATATGCCGTTTCATTAACTAGCTCAACGATATGGAGCCAGACGTGGTATGGATGTCCTAAGTTGAAACATGGCAAGAATGGAATTGAGCGCCATTTTATGAGCCTCGGCGGAGGGACTGGTTTCAGGGGAACTACGATTTCGACCGCACCCGAAGTCTGGTCTCCTCATCAGCCACCTTCTCAAAAGTCCCTCCGCCATCTTTTGAGAGAAATCATTTCAACACCAATAATTGTAAGGCATCATGAAAATTTTAGGCGTGTATCAGCATTCACCAAAATCCGGCCCTCCCAAGGTTCCCATCAAAGACAGAATCCTGTTAGTTGATGATGATCGACATCATCGAACCTGCCTGAAAGAATTTCTAGAGCTTCGGGGGTATGTGTGTTCAGAAGCAGGAAATGGTGTGGAAGGGCTTGAAATTTTACAGAAAGAGTCCGTCTCCATCATCATTACCGACAACAATATGCCACAGATGGATGGACTTGATTTCATTGAACAAGTGAATCACAGATATTCCCAGGAAATTCTCTCCATTTTTCTCATCACTGCCGAATTATCCCACCTTGTCCGTCTTCGGGCATTTAAAAACGGGGTCAATCGGGTCTTTGAAAAGCCCTTGGATTTTCAGGAGCTCTGCAATGCCGTAGACTGGGTCACAAAATTTGACATCCATCAATCGACGACCAACAAATACTCCTCCGCCAGATACTTCTAAAATTCTTTTTCTTTCAGGATGGAGGGCCGCCACCTGAGTTTCTCCAGATTATTCAGGGAATTGCTCATAGAATTACAACATGACAGCTATTTTAAAATACCGTACACCTTTTGGAAGGACTGCTACACGACAACACCCGCTCAATCTTTTTATTCGTCACCGACTCACTGTTCACCTCCAAGAGACTTTTTGTCCAATGTGATTAGCTGACACCGGAAAAAAGTTGCGCATTATTTGAATTTCCATCCCTCTTCCCATCTCCTATCGGCAACTACCGATCGGCTCTAGGGACAGACGCTCTTACCTTTCAGAGGGCCTTGTTTGCCTTAACCCCGAATGTTGCCCCGCTCCTCCGTAGTTCGCCTCCGTCCCATCCGATAAAGCCGGATAAGGCGTCCCTGGTTTTAAGTCCTTTTGCCGAAACAAAAGGACCTCGGCTGCCGGGACGACACCCATAGCTGTTAAGCTAAGCCTTGGCCTTGCCCTCTGTAGAGTTGCGGATCGAAGCCCGCTTCGAGCATTTCCAGCGTGGGCATCCGTAAGCGTTGGCGATGTTTGCGGCAGTGCCGCAGCAGCGTGTCGAGCTCTTGAGACAGATAGCTCATGGCGTGCGCTCCCGACCCCATCATCAATTGCGCGAGCAGAAACGCGCGCTCCTGCAGCCGTTTGTAGAACTTCGCCAGGCTGATCTCTTGGCGTGCGGTATTCCACAGCGCGGTGTGGGCGCCGGCATGCAGGCGTTGCACCCACACCGCGGTAATCAATTTGCCGTAGAGCTCGCATCGCAGGCGATGGGCATTGCCGGTGGCGGACTGATGCACGCGCAGAATGGATTTGAATTGTTTGAACAGCAACTCGATCTGCCAGCGGAGCGTATACAAGGCCCGCACCATGTCCAGGGGCAGCCAGGGCTCCGGCGCATTCGTGATCAAGAGCGTCCAATCGCACAGAGCCACATGCCGGCGACTGCCGGTCCGGCCTTGCCGACGGGCGTGGGCCAACTGGGCGGTCACGCGCAGGCACACCAACCGACAGGCGCACGTTTGATTGGAACCCTGCTCCAGGCGCACCAGGCGTTCATCCATCGGCCCCGGTGCGGCCCGTAAGACCTGGCCGAGGTCAAGCGGCTCACCCGTCTGACCATCGTGCACCGTGGCGTCGAGAAACAAGCGCGTCAGAAAGAAGGCCCCTTTCGCCATGAGGGCGTTGCCGGTCGTCAGCTTGAAATAGCCCTGATCGAAGAGCACCAGGTCGGTCCTGTTGACCAGGGCAGGCAGATGGTCCGTGTAGCGATTATCCGGCACGGTGCCCGCGGTGTCCGCCAGAAAGGTCAGTTCGCCCTGCTTGTAGTCATACGCCGTTTGAAGTTTGCAGTTGGCGGTGGAGGCGTTGCCCCCTGAGCCGGGAAGGACGGCTCCCAGTTTCTCGCTGACATCCCAACTTGAGCTATCCACGAGCAGGACGCGGGCAAACGGGGGAAGCAGGTTCGTGCGGATCGGCACCGACTGTAGTTTGTGCTGGAGCACGGTGTGCAGACAAAGCCGGAGAAAAGCGGCGGCCGGGGCCGTAAAGCGCTGATGTAAGGCTTCTCGACTGATGCGCGAGGATAAGGCCGCCACCATCCCCCCCAGCGAGGGATGCGGCAGCCCCAGTTGGCCCAACGTCAGGAGGACAAGAAAGTCATAGGGTGTGAGCCGCCCGTGGCGTTGCTGAACCCCCGTCT